>NZ_JAAGPN010000135.1:0-22282 GCF_017104805.1 Paraburkholderia sp. Ac-20347
ACCGTGAAACGACTCTACGCCGATGATAGTGCGGATTGCCCGTGTGAAAGTAGGTAATCGTCAGGCTTCTTATGCAGTACGTCCAGAACCCCGGCTTCTCCAGAAGAGAGCCGGGGTTCTGGCGTTTACTTGCTTGAAAAACTACGCACGCAAAAATGCGTCGTCAGAGCAGAATAAAGCGCAAATAAAAACGGCCGTCCCGAGGGACGGCCGTTTTGCATTCAACTTCAACATCTGATCAAGCAGATTTAATCCTCGGTCTTCTGAGCCGCAATCAACGCATCGGGCGTCGTGATCGACGCGGCATCGACGAGTTGTTCCTGCGTGAGCTCCTCGAGCAGCGCCATATCGCGAGCAATCACCTGCGGAAGGTGCGCGCGCAAAAACTCCACCCACGTCTTCGTCTTCGCATCGACGAATTTGCGCGACGGATACAGCGCGTACACGTTAACTTTCTGCAGGATGTGTTGCGGAAGCACACGCACGAGCGTGCCATTGCGCAGCCCTTCGATGGCTGCATAGACCGGCAGCATGCCGATACCCATACCTTCGCGAATCGCAACCGCGAGCGACTCGGCGATATTCACCTGCACCGGCCCGTCGACGTGCATTTCCACGCCGCCTTCCGGACCTTCGAGCGTCCATTCGTGCGCGGGCGACGTCGGCGTCTTGAGAATCAGACAGTCGTGATGCGCGAGATCGGCGGGCGTGCGCGGCGCGCCGTGCGTATGCACATAACCGGGCGACGCACACAGAATGCTGCACGTCGAACCCAACTGGTGCGAGACCAGATCCGAATTCGGCAACGAGGCCGCCGTAATCACCGAAACGTCGCTGCTGCCCTCGAACAGATCGGGCAGACGCTGCGAGAGCGTGAGTTCGCACGTCACTTCCGGATGCAGCGCGCGATAGCGCGAGATCGCGGGCAGCACGTATTGCTGGCCGATACTCGCGAAACTGTGCATGCGCAACGCACCGGCTGGGCGTTCGTGTGCGCAGCTCGCTTCTTCTTCGGCGCTGTCGACGTCGGAGAGAATCTGCTTGCAGCGCTTGAGATAGCGCTCGCCCGCGGGCGTCAGCGCGAGCCGTCGCGTCGAGCGATTGAGCAGACGCGTGCGCAAATGCGCCTCGAGTTCCGAGACTGCGCGAGACATCGCACCCGTCGTCGAATCGAGCGATTGAGCCGCGGCAGTAAAACTGCCGGCTTCGACGACGCGGACAAACACCCGCATATTTTGTAGCGTATCCATCAGACCTTCTTCAGAACGTTCTTGTTCGGTGCGAAAACGATATTGTCCGCCTTGCAGACCCTCACATTGTTGAGCGATCTGGAACGGACGTTCCCCGTCCCTCCCGTTAATTCGCTCCAGTGAGGCTCCTACAATCGGCGCCTGTCGGCCAGAGTGGATTTGCGAACAGCGCACGCTCCGGCCCCGTGCAACCACGTTGTTCTGCCCTGCTTAAGCAGCGGCATTCTTCGTATCATTCCGAGCGTAGTCCGCAGTCCATGAACCGCCAGCCAGCGATACATCGAGCGATCGACTCGCGTCGGCGCGCCGAAATTATTTGGCGCGCGGCGCGACGCGGCCTGCGCGAATGGCGAGCCGGTCATGGCGCGATCTGGCTGCACCTGCTGAAAACGGTCACGGCGGGTTTGCTGGCGATGGGCATTGCGATGCTGCTCGATCTCCCGCAGCCGCGCATCGCGATGACGACGGTATTCGTGCTGATGCAGCCGCTCTCCGGCATGGTGTTCGCGAAGAGCGTGTACCGCATCGTCGGCACGGCGGTCGGGATGGTGGCGGCGGTGGTGCTCGGGGCCGTGTTCATCCAGCAGCCCGAGCTCTACGTCGCGGGGATGACGGTGTGGGTCGCCGCCTGTACGGCGGCCGCCATGCGGAATCGGCATTTTCGTTGGTACGCGTTCGTGCTGGCCGGCTATACCGCGGCGCTGATCGGCATCCCGCTCGTGATGCAGCCCAATGGTCTCTTTCTCGCCGCGCTCGGACGCGGGGCGGAAGTGGCCGTGGGGATCTTGTGTTCCGGGGTGGTCAGCGCCGTCATCGTGCCCCGTCAATCGGGCTCGGTGCTCGAGCGCACCTTGCGGACACGGTATCTGGATTTTACTCAGTTCGCTGCGGGCGTGTTGGCAGGCGGCCTTGAAAGGGGCGCATTCGAAGGACGATTCGCTCGCCTCGTCGACGAGATCGTCGGCTTCGAAGCCACGCGCGCTTTCTCGTTTTTCGAAGACCCGACGATGCGCGCGCGCAGCCAGTTGCTCGCGCGCCTCAACGGCGAGTTCATGGATGTGTGCGCGCGCCTGCACGCGCTGCGTCAGTTGAAGAAACGGCTGCGCTGGAGCGACGAGGCCATCGCGCCGCTCGCGCCATATTTCAGCGAGCTTGCGGCGGCGCTCGCGCAGCGTCCGCGCCAGGGTGAAACCGATCGAACGTATGCGCTACGTCTCGCGGAAAATCTCGAGGCATTTCAGCGTACGCTGCCGCGTCATGTGCGCGAGACGCGCCGTCCGCTCGAAACGAACGCGCCCGACGTGCTGCAGGACTTCGATACCACGGCGGAGCTGATCTATCGCTTCACGTCCGAGATCGCGCGTTACAGCCGGACGTGGGCGTCGCTCACGCAGGCCGGGCTGCCGCCCGAGCCGCGCGTCACGCGCTATGTGCCGCGAACGAGCTGGTATGTCGTCGCGTTCACGTTCATGCGCACGGCCGTCGTGGTCGCCGCGCTGGGCTGGTTCTGGGTGGAAACCGACTGGCCGAGCGGCGGCCTCGCGATGATCGCGGGCGCGCTCACGTGTGCGCTCACCTCGTCGGCGCCGCGTGCCACGCGCATGGCGTTTCAGATGGCTGCGGGCGCGGGCTGCGCCGCCGTCGTCGGCTATTGGCTGATGTGCTATGTCTATCCGAACGTCGACGGCTTTCCGCTGTTGTGCGCGGCGCTCGCGCCCGTGCTCGCGCTGGGGGCGTTTCTCGCGACGCGGCCGCGCATCGCGGGCTTCGGCGTCGGCTTTTCGGTGTTCCTGTGTCTGCTCGCGGGGCCGGATAACGTCATCTCGTACACGCCCGATCTGCTGATCAACAACGGTCTCGCGGTCGTGGCGGCGATGGTGGTGGCCGCGCTTGCGTTCGCCGTGGTGTTCCCGCCGCACATGAACTGGCTCGTCGCGCGCATGTGTGTGGCGCTGCGCGGCCAGGTCGTGCTCGCGTGCCGGGGCGAACTGGCGGGGCTGAACCAGCAGTTCCAGTCCGGCGCGCACGACCTGATGCACCAGTTGCGTCTGCTGCTCAACGGCCGCAAGCAGGCGCACCGGCGCGCGCTGCGCTGGATGCTCGTGACGCTCGAAGTGGGGCATGCCGTGATCGACCTGCGCAACGAGGTGGAGCACGCCGCCTGGCTCGATCTCGTCAATCCGCGCTGGCGCGTGAGCTTCGGGCATCTGCTCGACGATATCTCGGCGCTGTTCGACGACCCCGACGCGGCGCAGCTCGAACGCACGCTGATCGCCCTGCGCGGGGCCACATGGATCGCCCAGGAAGCGCTGCCGGCCGTTCAGCGCGACCGCGAACGCCGTCACGACGTGCAACGCATCCTGAGCCATCTGCACTTCATCCGCAGCGCGCTGATCGACCGCGATGCGCCCCTTGGCGCCCTCGCGCGCCGCGCCGCGCGCGGCCGGCCGTTCTGGCCGCGATCGCATTCGAACTCCCATTGATCTTTCGCATTGAAGGAACACTTCAATGTGCCTTAACGTTTGACCCGCGCGCGATCCTCGCGTGGCTTGGAAGAATGCCTTCCAGCCGGGCTTCTTAATCTATCCAGGCATGAGTCATATAGTCACATCACTGCTTCGGCAGTACCCGTTAGCACTGGAGAGTAAAATGAAGTCCCTGAAGATCGCTGTTGTTGCCTGTTCGCTGTTTGCCGCCGCCGCTGCTTATGCACAGAGCGAAGCACCGGCAGCGAGCGTCCCTCAGCAGGTCGCACAAGGCGCGGTTCAACCGGCCGCGCAAGCGCCCGCGCGCGAAGTCGCGAAGTCGGCCGTCAAAGACGAATGCGTCGGACCGGTCAGCTTCTGCAATATTTATTTTGGTAGCTGAGATCGAGTAACCGCCCGCCATGAGCTGGCGCACGCTTGAGATTCTTGCCGCGGCGCCTGCGTATGGGTCCCGCGGCTTTGCGCATTTCCGGCTGCAAAACTGTTTTGCAAAATCCGTAAATGCAAACCGCCGAAGCGAGACCTGAAAAGGGCACTTGGCGATCAGAGAGTTTGTGGAGACTTTGATGTACGAAGACCGTATCCGTTGTGCCGCCTTGCGCGGGAAGATCACCTCGGCCGCCGAAGCGGCTCAACTCGTGCGCAATGGCATGCGCGTGGGCGCCAGCGGCTTTACCCGCGCCGGCGACACGAAGGCCGTGCCGATCGAGCTGGCGCGCCGCGCGCGTGAAGAGAAAGAGCCGCTGCGTATCACGCTCATGACCGGCGCCTCGCTCGGCCACGACGTGGACCGCATGCTGACCGAAGCGGGCGTGCTCGAACGCCGTCTGCCGTTCCAGGTGGACACCACGCTGCGCAAGGCCATCAATCGCGGCGAAGTGATGTTCGTCGACCAGCATCTCTCGGAGACCGTCGAGATGCTGCGCGCGAATCTGCTCGGCAAGCTCGACCTCGCGATCATCGAGGCCGCGGCCATCACCGAAACCGGCGCCATCGTCCCCACGACTTCGGTCGGCAATTCGGCGAGCTTCGCGATTCTCGCGGAGAAGGTGATCGTCGAAATCAATCTCGCGCAGCCGCTCGGTCTCGAAGGTCTGCACGACGTCTGGATTCCGGGCCGCCGCCCGCATCGCGATCCGCTGCCCATCGTGCGCGTGGACGATCGCGTCGGCACGCAGGCCATCGAGATTCCGCCCGAGAAGATCGCGGCCATCGTCATCACGAACGAGCCGGACAGCCCCTCGACCGTGCTGCCCGCCGACGAGGAAACCGCGCGCATCGCCGGTCACCTGATCGACTTCCTGCAACACGAAGTGAAGCATGGCCGCATGAGCGCGCAACTGCCGCCGCTGCAGGCGGGCATCGGCACGATCGCGAACGCGGTGCTGTCGGGCTTCGTGGACTCGCCGTTCGAAGCGCTCACGATGTATTCGGAAGTGCTCCAGGACTCCACGTTCGACCTGATCGACGCCGGCAAGATGGTGTTCGCCTCGGGCGCCTCCATGACGCTCTCCGCGCCGCGTCAGGCGCAGGTGCTCGCCGAACTCGACCGCTACCGCGACAAGCTCGTGCTGCGCCCGCAAGAGGTGAGCAACCATCCGGAAGTGATCCGCCGTCTCGGTCTGATCGCGCTGAACACCGCGCTCGAATGCGATATCTACGGCAACGTGAATTCCACGCACGTGGGCGGCACGCACATGATGAACGGCATCGGCGGTTCGGGCGACTTCGCGCGCAACGCCTCGTGCGCGATCTTCGCGACCAAGGCCATCGCCAAGGACGGCAAGATTTCGAGCATCGTGCCGATGGTGCCGCACGTCGATCACAACGAGCACGACGTCGACGTGATCGTGACCGAGCAAGGTCTCGCCGACCTGCGCGGCCTCGCGCCGCGCGAGCGTGCCGCGCTGATCATCGACCGCTGCGTGCATCCGCTCTATCGCGACCTGCTGCGCGACTACTATCGCGACGCGCTGAAGCACGGCGGCCAGACGCCGCACAATCTCGCGAAGGCGTACGAGATGCATCTGCGCTACAACGAAACGGGCTCGATGCTGCCGGATGTCGGCGAGGGTCTCGTCGCGAATGCGTAAGCATGGCGAAGCAAGCCGCGTGTAAGCGACGCGTGTAAACGCGCGCATAAAAAAACGGGAGCACCTGCGAAGGTGCTCCCGTTTTCTTTTGGGCGAGGCCGCCGCGCTACGCTCGCCGGAACAGGCGGATCACGAACAGCAGGATGACCGCGCCGACGATAGCGGTAATGATCGAGCTGATCATGCCGCCGCCGATGTTGATGTGCAGGACGCCGGCGAGCCAGCCGCCAATGAACGCGCCCACGATGCCGACGATGATATCGACGATCAATCCGAAGCCGCCGCCCTTGACGAGCAGACCCGCGAGCCAGCCCGCGATTGCGCCGATGATAAGCCAGCCGATGATGCCGTGTTGCATATTGGATTCCCCCTTGTTGGCGTGAACGGAGTCACGGTGTATCGAGCTTAGCCGAGGGGCGGGAGCGCGTCCACGAAAGCGGGCCAGAATTGACAGTTCTTGAAATCTGCCGGGGCGTGTTTCAGAAACTGCAACGAAACAGCAATGCGATAGTAAGGATTGCGTGAGGAATCCGTATGCGTCGCGCGCGCAAGCGATTACTCGGGCGCCGCCTCGGTTTCCGCCGCCGTCCAGCTCACGCTGGAGACGCCTTTTTCCATGCTCAGGCGGCTCGCCATCTGTTCGAGCTTGGGCTGGTATTTTGGATGCAGGCGCAGCGTGGCGGTCACGCGCAGCCGCTGCGGCTGGCCGTCCACGTCCTCGCTGGTGAGGCTCTGGAACGACAGCGGCGTCGAGTACATCGAATTCGAGAGCACCGTGCGAATGTGGATTTCGTCCTCCTCGCGGCACACCACCGTCAACACGTAGACGCTCACCAGATCGGCGTTCGACACCGGCGACTGGTTGATGATGCGGCTCACCTCGCGCAGCACCGTGTTGGTGAGCAGCACGACCGCCGTGCCCGCGACGGCCGGCACGTAATGCCCCGCGCCGCACAGCACGCCCACGGCGGCCGAGCACCAGAGCGTGGCGGCCGTGTTGATGCCCTGAATCGAGCCCTTGTCGCGCATGATCACGCCGCCGCCGAGAAAGCCGACGCCGGACACCACGTAGGCCGCGATCTGCGTGACGCCGCTCGATCCGTTGCCCGTCAGCACGCCGAGCGTGACGAACAGACACGCGCCGCTGGCGACGAGCGTGATGGTCCGCAGGCCCGCCGTGCGCTGGCGCATCTGGCGTTCCAGTCCGATGGCGACGCCGCAGGCGAACGCCGCGAGAAGGCGCAAGGCGAATTCGTAAGTCATCGTTCTGTCATGAAAAACGGCGCGCGGGATGCGTGGCCGGGCGTCCGGACGCCCCTGCGATCCGCGCTGCGGTAGCGCCGTGGATCATACGCGGGAGCGCGCGCCTCGCCAAGCTGACGCGGCTGTCATTTACAGGTCAGCGTCCAGCCACGGCCGCCAGGCGAGACTGGCGCCATTCACAATGAATCAAGCCACATAGAGCAAGACGATGGAGAGGAGTCGCTGATGGACACGCTGCGCAACATGCGGATTTTCGTGAGGGTGGTGGAGTCGGGCAGCTTCACGCGCGCCGCCTCGAACGAAACGATGACGACGGCGCAGGTCTCGCGCGCCGTCACGGACCTGGAGTCGCGGCTGCGCACGCGGCTGCTCAACCGCACGACGCGGCGCATGTCGCTGACCGAGGCGGGCGAGCGCTATCTGCAAAGCTGCAAGCGCATTCTCGCCGACATCGATCAGGCCGAAGCCGAGGCCGCCGCCGCGCACGCGAATCCGGCCGGCAAGCTGCGCGTGTATGGCGGCACGAGTTTCGGCCAGCATTACGTGATGCCGCTGATCGCGCGCTATCAGCAGCATTTGCCTGATGTTTCGGTCGACTTGACGATCGCGCAGCAGATGCCCGACATCATCGAGGAAGGCTTCGACGTGGCCGTGGTGGTGGCCGCCGAGCTCGAGGATTCCGCGCTGATTTCGCAGCATCTGGGCAGCACCGCCGCCATTCTGTGCGCCTCGCCCGACTATCTGCGCGCGCGCGGCGTGCCGCTCTCGTTCGACGATCTCGAAGCGCACACCTGCCTGCATCTCACCGATGCGAGCCTGACCGCCGGCCAGTGGGTGTCCGAAGGCCCGCTAGGCGAGACGTTCCGCCATACCGGCGTGACGCCGTTCCAGGTGAACAATCCCGAGGCGCTCGCGCTCGCCATTCGCGAGGGCATGGGCATCGGGCCGCTGCCGGTGCCGGTGGCGCTGCCCGGACTCGCCGACGGCTCGCTCGTGCGCGTGCTGCCTTCGCATCGCCTGCAAAAGCTGAACATCTTCGCGCTCTACGCTTCGCGCCGTTATCTGGACGCGAAGATCCGCACGTTCGTGGAGTTTCTGCGCGAGAAGGTGCCGCTCGTGCTCGCCGAGCAGGAAGCGTCGCTCGCGGCCTGCGACGCGCCCGCGTCGAGTCGCCGCGCGACCGCGCATGCGCGCAAGGTGCGCGAGCCCGACCGTCTGCGCCTCGTGAACTGAAGCCCGCGCCTCGCCGCGCGAGGCGTGTCGCCGGAACGCTCGAAGACGCTGCGCGAGACGCGCGGGCGCGGGGTGGCGCGTGACAGTCAAACGCGCCATCTTCGCGCCACGCATGCGCCACCGCGATTGCCTATGATGCGGACCCGCCTGAACCGGATCTGAACCCGATATGAAGCCCGGCCGGACGACGCCCGCAGCGCCGTTCGCCTCGTCCGTGCCGTCACCACCGCTCGCACAACCTGCCCCATGTGGATCGTCAATCTCGCGCTGAAGCGGCCCTACACGTTTATCGTGATGGCCATCCTGATCGTACTGGCCACGCCGTTCGTGCTCATGTCGATGGCCACCGACGTGCTGCCGAACATCAACATCCCCGTCATCAGCATCATCTGGTCGTACACGGGCTTTTCCGCGCAGGACATGGCGCAGCGCATCACTTCGGTCAACGAGCGCAGCCTCACGACCACGGTGAGCAACATCGAGCACATCGAGTCGCAGTCGCTGCCCGGCATCGCCATCATCAAGCTCTTTCTGCAACCGGGCGCGAGCCTGCAGACCGCGATCGCGCAGGCCGTCGCGTCGGAGCAGGCGCAGCTCAAGCAGATGCCGCCGGGCGCGACGCCGCCGCTCGTGATCAGCTATTCGGCGTCGAGCATTCCGGTGATCCAGCTCGGGCTGTCGAGCAAGTCGATGAGCGAACAGGCGCTCGCCGATATCGCGATGAACTTCCTGCGCCCGCAGCTCATCACGATTCCGGGCGCGCAGGTGCCGTATCCATACGGCGGCAAGACGCGCGTGATTTCGGTGGATATCGACACGCGCGCGCTGATCGCTAAAGGTCTCACGCCCGCCGATATCGTCAATTCCGTGAACGCGCAGAATCTGATTCTGCCGACCGGTACCGCGAAGCTCGGCCAGACGGAATTCCGCGTCGATACCAACGCGTCGCCGGATACGATCGCGGGTCTGAACCGCATTCCCGTTCAGACCGTGAATGGCGCGACCACCTATCTCGGCGACGTCGCGCACGTGCGTGACGGCTTCACGCCGCAGACCAACATCGTGCGTCAGGACGGCCAGCGCGGCGTGCTGATGTCGGTGCTCAAGAGCGGCGATGCGTCCACGCTGCAAGTGGTCGGCGCGCTCAAGGATCTGCTGCCGAAAGTGCGCGACACGCTGCCTGACGACCTCGTGATCCAGCCGCTGTTCGACCAGTCGATTTTCGTGTCGGCGGCAGTGCAGGGCGTGGTGCGCGAAGCGCTGATCGCCGCCGCGCTCACGGCCGCGATGATCCTGCTGTTCCTCGGCAACTGGCGCAGCACGCTGATCATCGCGGTGTCGATTCCGCTGTCGATTCTCGCCTCGATCATCGCGCTCTACGCGCTCGGCGAAACCATCAACATCATGACGCTGGGCGGTCTCGCGCTCGCGGTCGGTATTCTCGTCGACGACGCCACGGTGACGATCGAAAACATCGAACGGCACCTGCATTTAGGCAGCGATCTGCACACCGGCATTCTCGAAGGCGCGGGCGAAATCGCGGTGCCGGCGCTCGTGTCCACGCTCTGTATCTGCATCGTGTTCGTGCCGATGTTCTTCCTCACGGGCGTGGCGCG
The DNA here is from genome assembly GCF_017104805.1 of Paraburkholderia sp. Ac-20347. Lineage (NCBI taxonomy): Bacteria > Pseudomonadati > Pseudomonadota > Betaproteobacteria > Burkholderiales > Burkholderiaceae > Paraburkholderia > Paraburkholderia sp. Ac-20347. The sequence continues at coordinate 9,942 of NZ_JAAGPN010000135.1, forward strand.
CTTCCTGTTTGTGCCGCTCGCGGAAGCCGTGGTTTTCGCGATGATCGCGTCGTACATTCTCTCGCGTACGCTGGTGCCGACGCTCGCGATGCTGCTGTTCGCGGGGCACGATCCGACCGCGCATGCGCAGCCCGGCGCGCGCGTTTCCGGCTTCACGCGCGTGCATCTGCGCTTCAATCATTACTTCGAACGCGTGCGCGCGAATTACATCGCGCTGCTCAGTCTGCTGCTCGCGCGCCGACGCCTGTTCGGCAGCACGTTTCTCGCGTTCTGCGTGCTCTCGCTCGGCCTCGTGTTCTTTCTCGGCCGCGATTTTTTCCCGTCCGTCGACGCGGGCAATATCCGTTTGCACATGCGCGCGCCCACGGGTTATCGCATCGAGGAAACCGCGCGTCTGGCCGATGAAGTCGAGAAAACGATCCGCACCGTCGTGCCGCCCGACCAACTCGCGACCATCGTCGACAACCTCGGTTTGCCGTATAGCGGTATCAATCTTTCGTACAGCAATTCAGGCACGATGGGCACGCTCGACGGCGAAATCCAGATCGCGCTGACGCCCGATCACGATCCTTCGCGCATCTATATCGACAAGTTGCGCACGCTGTTGCCGCAGCGTTTCCCGGGCATCGAATTCTTCTTCCAGCCCGCCGACATCATCACGCAGATTCTCAACTTCGGTCAGCCCGCCGCCATCGACGTGCAGGTCGTGGGTTCGGATCTGGACAAGGACATGGCGCTCGCGAGCACGCTGCTCAAGCAGGTGCGCCAGTTGCCGGGCGCGGTCGATGCGCATATCGCGCAGCGCAACGATGAGCCCGCGCTGATGCTCGCGATGGACCGCTCGCGCATGCAGCAACTCAATTTGAGCCCGCAAAACGTGGCCCAGGATGTGCTGATCGCGCTCTCGGGCAGTTCGCAGACATCGCCCGCATTCTGGGTCAGTCCGCAGAACGGCGTGGAATATCCGCTCGCGGTGCAGACGCCGCAATATCGCGAAGCGTCGGTGAACGAAGTGATGAACACGCCGGTTTCCGCGCACGCGAGCACGGCGAACGCGCCGCTGCAACTCGTGAGCAATCTCGTGCAGCTCAAGCCGCACGACGGCCCGGCGCTCGTCACGCACTACAACATCCGTCCGGTGATCGACGTGCTCGTGAGCGTGGAAGGTAGCGACCTCGGTTCGGTGGGCGCGCATATCGACGCGCTGATCCGCAACGTGCAGGCGCACGCGCCACGCGGCACCACGGTCACGATGCGCGGGCAGATCGGCACGATGCGCTCGTCGTTCATCGGCCTGGGCGTGGGCATTGCGATGGCCGTGGTGCTCGTCTATCTGCTGATCGTCGTGAACTTCCAGTCGTGGGCCGATCCGCTCATCATCATCAGCGCCTTGCCCGCCGCGCTCGCGGGCATCGCGTGGATGCTGTTCATCACCGGCACGCATCTGAGCGTGCCCGCGTTGACGGGCGCGATCATGACCGTGGGCGTGGCGACCGCGAACAGCATTCTGGTGGTGTCGTTCGCGCGTCAGCGTCTTTCCGCGGGCGCGACGCCGCTGGCCGCCGCGCTCGAAGCGGGCGCGACGCGGATTCGCCCCGTGCTGATGACCGCGTTCGCGATGATGATCGGCATGGTGCCGATGGCGCTCGGTCTCGGCGAAGGCGCGGAGCAGAACGCGCCGCTCGGCCGCGCCGTGATCGGCGGGCTGCTGTTCGCCACCGTTTCGACGCTGCTCTTCGTTCCGCTCATGTTCGCGACGGTGCATTCGCGACTCGCGCACCGCGCCGAAGTCCGGCGCGAACGCGAGGCGCAACGCCGCCGCACGTGATGCAAGGACGCTCGACAACCGCATATTCTGGCCGATGACATGAACGAACCTCACCACCATTCTTCCCTCGACATCGCCGTCGGCGGCGAGCAGGGCATGGACCTGCCCGCGCGCGGCCAGGCCGGCAAGCGCGCGCGTATCGCAGTGATCGTGGTCGGCGTGCTGCTGGCGGCGGGCGCCGCGCGCACGATCGTCTCCAACGTGATGAACGCGCATCATCTCGCCGACGTGACGAAGCAGAACGCGCAGCAGTACGTGAGCGTCGTGCTGCCGAAGGCCGCGGGCGCGGACGGCCGCATCGTGCTGCCCGGCACGCTGCGCGGCTACGTAGAAGCGCCGATCTATTCGCGCGCGAGCGGCTACGTGCTCAAGTGGTACGCCGATATCGGCGCGCACGTGCAGCAAGGCCAGTTGCTCGCGGAAATCGACACGCCCGAGATCGACCAGGAGCTCGCGCAGGCGCAGGCGCAGCGCGATCAGTCGGCGTCGACGCTCTCGCTCGCGAAGACTTCGTTCGAGCGCGCGCAGCAGTTGCGTCAGCGCGATGCGGTCTCGCAGCAGGAACTCGACGACCGCCAGGGCGCGTACAACCAGGACGTCGCCAATCTGGCCGCCGCCGATGCGAACGTGCGCCGTCTGCAACAGACCAAGTCGTTCCAGCGTATCGTCGCGCCGATTACGGGCGTGATTACGCAGCGCAACGTCGATATCGGCGACCTCGTGAATTCGGGCAACGGCGGCGCGGGGCATGCGCTGTTCGCGATCGCGCAGTCGGATCCGCTGCGGCTTTATCTCGACGTGCCGCAAAGCGATGCGCCGCACGTCGCGCTCGGCCAGCACGTGAGCGTGACGCAGCAGGAGATGCCCGGCGTGACCTTCGACGGCACGGTCACGCATACGTCGCAGGCTATCGACGTCGCCACGCGCACGCTGCAGGTCGAAATCACGCTGCCCAATCACGACGGCAAGCTGCTGCCGGGCGCTTACGTCCAGGCGGCGCTGCAAACCGATTCGCACGGACGCCTGACGGTGCCGGGCAACGCGCTGCTGTTCCGCGCGGAAGGCCCGCGCCTCGCGGTCGTCGATGCGGACGGCAAGATCCGCCTCAAGCCCGTGGAGATCGCGCAGGATCTCGGCCAGACGCTCGAAATCGGACGCGGCATCGAGGCGACCGATCGTGTCGTGCTTAATCCGAGCGATTCGATCGCCGATGGCGACAGCGTCGTCGTGGTCGCGCCGCATGCGAGCGGCGCAAGCGGTGCGAGCGGTGCAGGCAGCGCAAACGACAGCGCGAAGCGGAGCACGACGTGAGCGCAACGAGCTTCCCTTCGAAGGCGCGCGCGCTGCTGACGCTGATCGGCGTGGCGGGGCTCGCGGCCTGCACGGTCGGCCCCGACTATCAGAAGCCGCAGACGGCGAGTCCGGCCGCGTGGCGCGTCGATCCCGCCGACGCCTACTGGCACGCCGCGCAGCCTTCGCACGCGCCGCTCGATCCGCGCTGGTGGGCGGCGTTCGGCAATCCGGAGCTCGATGGTCTCGAAGACGCCGCGCTCGCCGAAAACCAGACGCTGCGCGTGGCCGTCGCGCACTACGCGCAGGCGCGCGCGACGCTCGGTTCGGTGTCGTCGCAACAGGCTCCGCAGGTGTCGCTCGGCGCGGGCATCGCGCGCGAACGCATCTCCGCGAACCGGCCGCAGACGACTTACGTCACGCCGAACATGTCGACCGTGCAGAACGACATCCAGGTCGGCCCGACCATCAGCTACGAGCTGGATCTGTTCGGGCGCATCCGGCGCATGGTGGAGTCGGCGCAGGCGTCCGCGCAGCAAGCCGGCGACGATCTCGCCAACGCGCGGCTCGTGCTCACCGCCGAACTCGCGACCGATTACTTCGCGATGCGCGAACTCGACGATGAAATCGACGTCGTGAACCGCTCGATCGCATTGCAGCAAAAGGCGCTCGATTTCGTGAGCGCGCAACACGATCTGGGCGCGGTCTCGGGCCTCGATCTGCTTCAGCAGAAGGCGCAGCTCGACGCCACGAAGACGCAGGTGCATCTGCTCGAAAACCAGCGTCAGCAGGACCAGAATGCGATTGCGGTGCTGATCGGCAAGCCCGCGCCCGAGTTCGTGCTCGCGCCGAAGGTGACGCCGCTGCCGACGCCCGCGCTGCCCACCGGCCTGCCGAGCGAGCTGTTGCAGCGACGGCCCGACGTGGCGTCCGCCGAGCGCGCGATGGCGGCGGCCAACGCGCAGATCGGCGTGGCGCGTTCGGCGTATTTTCCGGACCTCACGCTCTCGCCCACGCTGGGCTGGGAATCGACGCGCTTCAGCAACCTCTTTTCGGTGCCGAGCCTGATGTGGTCGCTCGGCGCGAGCGCGGGCGAGGTGCTGTTCGACGGCGGCAAGCGCGCGGCGGGCGTCGATTACGCGCAGGCCGGCTACGAGTCGGCGCAGGCCTCGTATCGCCAGACCGTGCTCACGGCGTTCCAGGAGGTGCAGAATGCGGTAACGGGGCTGTCCGTGCTCGAACGCGCGTCCACCGACGGCCAGTCCGCCGTCGACGACGCCCGCCAGTCGTTCGAACTCGCCAACGATCGCTACCAGGGCGGCCTCGTCGCCTTCATCGACGTGCTCAACGCCGAGCAGCAACTGCTTGCCAGCGAGCGCCAGGAAGTGCAGATTCACGGACAACAGGCCGCCACGGTGGTATATCTGGCAAAGGCGCTGGGCGGCGGCTGGAGCGCGGACGACCGCGCGCTCGCCTGCAGCATGGGCACCTGCCGCGAGACGCCCGCGCCGGGCGCGGCGGCCGGCAAGGGATAGGCTCACAACGCTCGCGTGCAACGTCACGCGAGCCGCAACACAAGATCATTCGACGCGGCCCAGGAGGTCGCGCACGAAGCGGAGGGCAAGCATGAAAGTTCTGGTTATCGAAGACGAGCGCAAGGTCATCGATTATTTGCGCAGCGGGTTGAGCGAACAAGGCTGGATCGTCGACGTGGCGATGGACGGCGAAGAGGGCGCGTGGATGGCCACCGAATACGATTTCGACGTGATCGTGCTCGACGTGATGCTGCCGAAGCTCGACGGCTTCGGTGTGCTGCGCGCGGTGCGCGCGAAGAAGGATACGCCGGTCATCATGCTGACCGCGCGCGACCGCGTGGACGATCGCGTGCACGGTCTGCGCGACGGCGCCGACGATTATCTGACCAAGCCGTTTTCGTTTCTCGAACTGGTCGAGCGTCTGCGCGCGCTCACGCGGCGCGCCCGCGCGCAGGAATCCACGCTCATTTCGGTGGGCGATCTGCAGGTCGATCTGATCAGCCGCCGCGCGACGCGCGACGGCGTGCGTCTCGATCTCACGGCGAAGGAGTTTCAGTTGCTGTCGGTGCTCGCGCGGCGGCGCGGCGAAATTCTCTCGAAGACGCTCATCACCGAACTCGTCTGGGACGTCAACTTCGAAAGCAACGCGAACGTCGTGGAAACCGCCATCAAGCGGCTGCGCGCGAAGCTCGACGGCCCGCACGCGTCGAAACTGCTGCACACGATTCGCGGCATGGGTTACGTGCTCGAAGTGCGCGAGGACGGAGGCCAGCTGTCATGAAGCGCTCGATCTCGCTGCGGCTGTCGGCGATGTTCGCCGCGGTCTCGCTGATCGTCTTCACGCTCACGGGAACGGGCCTGTTTCTGCTGATGCAGCGCCAGTTGATCAACGAGTTGCGCGAGACGCTCGACACGCGCGCGCGCATCGCGAGCCTGATCGTTTCGCACGCGCCCGACGAAAAGAAGTGGGCTTCGGTGCAGGAAAAGCTGCGCGATCTTTCGCCCGCCGACAGCCGCATGCATTACTACGTCGAAGGCCCCGATCCGCGCTTTCGTTTCGGCACGCCCATCGTCGGCACGATCACGGGCGACGCGGGCAACAATCATCAACTCGTGCGGCCGCCGGGCTGCACCTACGACATCATCGTCACGAGCATGACGGTGCCCGCGAGCGGCGATCGCCCCGAAGTGAAACTCGTGGTGGGCAGCGACTGCGTGCGCACCGAAAGCATGCTGCGGCGCTTCGGTATTGCGCTCGGCGTGCTGATCGCGCTCTCGACCATCGCGGTCGCGCTGCTGAGCCGCGCGGTGACGCGCTTCGGTCTCGCGCCGCTCACGCGGCTGTCGCGCGAGGCCGCGCAACTGAGTCCGTCGAACCGGCGGCAGCGGCTGCATTCGGGCGAGTTGCCGGAGGAATTGCACGAACTGGCGACGTCGTTCAATGGCGCGCTCGAACGTCTCGACAAGGCCTACGAGCGCCTCGAGTCGTTCAACGCGGATGTCGCGCACGAACTGCGCACGCCGGTGAGCATCCTGATCGGGCAGACGCAGGTCGCGCTCACGCGCGATCGCTCGGTGGAGCAGTTGCAGCAGACGATGCAATCGAATCTTGAGGAATTCGAACGATTGCGCGTGATCGTCAACGACATGCTGTTCCTGTCGCGCAGCGATCGCGGCGAGCGCGCGACCGAACTCACCGAAGTCTCGCTACGCTGCGAGGTCGAGCGCATGCTCGAATTCCTCGATATGCCGCTCGAAGAAGCGCAACTGAGCGTGGAAGTGCAGGGCGACGCGCGCGCGTGGGTGAACACGTCGCTGATCGGGCGCGCGGTGAGCAATCTGTTCGTCAACGCGATTCAGCATTCGCCGCCGGGCACCGTGTTGCAGGCCACCATCGCGCCGCAGGACGGGCACGTGGAAATCGCCGTATCGAATCCGGGCGAGCCGCTCGATCCGTTCGTGCGCGAGCATATCTTCGACCGTTTCTATCGCATTCAGGAAGCGCGCTCGAACAGCCACGAGAATCACGGCCTCGGATTGTCGATCGTGAAGGCGGTCGCGGAAATGCACGGCGGCACGGTGTTCGTGCGCAGCGCCAACGGCATCAATACGTTCGGCTTTTCGGTGGCCGCGCAGGGCGGCGGGACGGCGGCGCGGCCGAATGCGACGACCGGGCCGGTGGAGTCGAATGCGCCGCGTCAGGGACGCGCGGGCGTGCCGTTGCACGTGTCGTCCTGAACGCTTCGCAACAGTCTTATCCGTGCTAAACCAGCTCGTCGTCCTCGGCGGCGGGCGTCGCGCCCTGGCTGTGCTGGTCGCGGCGCAGCAGGTCCCAGCAACTGATGAACAGCGCGGCGATCAGCGGCCCGATCACGAAGCCGTTGATGCCGATGAGCGAAATGCCGCCGAGCGTCGAGATCAGCACGACCCAGTCGGGCAGGCGCGTGTCCTTGCCGACCAGCACCGGACGCAGCACGTTATCGACGGTGCCGATGACCAGCGCGCCGAACAGCGCGAGCCCGATGCCGCGCACGAGATCGCCCGTCGAGATGAAGTAAATGGCGATGGGCAGCCACACGAGCGCCGCGCCCACGGCGGGCAGCAGCGACAGCAGCATCATCACGAAACCCCACAGCAGCGCGCCCTGAATGCCGCAGACCCACAGCGCGATGCCGCCGAGCGTGCCCTGTACGACGGCGACCACCACGTTGCCTTTGACCGTCGCGCGGATCACCGTCGTGAACTTGCGGATCAGATGCAGCTTGTGCTGTTCGTCGAGCGGGATGGCGTCGCGCACGAGGCGCGAGATTTCGCGGCCGTCGCGCACCAGAAAGAAGAACAGATAGAGCATCACGCAGAAGCTCACCATGAATTGCAGCGTGTTCTGCCCGAGGCTCAGCGCGCGCGTGGCGACGAACTGGCTGATCTGCGCCGCCCCCGCCGTCAGCCGCTGCTGCAGGCCGGGCAGATCCATGAGGTCGTAGCGAGCGAGCACGTTCTGCACCGACTGCGGCAGCGCATGCACGATCTGGCTGAAGAACGCGCCGAAGTCGAGACTGCCCGCGCGCACCTGCGCATAGGCGAAGCCGACCTGCTGGATCAGCGTGCCCGCGACCAGCGTGAGCGGGAAGATCACGATCACGAGACAGAACAGCAGCGTGATGAGCGCGGCGAGATTGCGCCGGCGTCCGAGGCGCGCGACGAGGCGGCGCTGCACGGGCTGGAAGATCAGCGCGAGAATGGCGCCCCACAGCACGGTGCTGAAGAACGGCGCGAGCACGAAGCACAGCGCGATGGAAACGACAAACAGCAGCAGGTAGAAGGCGGTCTGGTGGAGGTGCTTGTTGCCGTCCATGAGCGAGGGATTCCAGTTGGGGCGGGCAAGGCCAGTCGATGAGCTTGCCGCTCATGATACCGGCTTGTTGCGCGCGCCCCGCGCGGTGTGCTCGCAGGATGGCGGTCTGGCGGCGTGGCCGCCGCGACCTCAGGCCGAGCGCGCACCGACGAGCCGCACGCGCGTGATCTCCGAAGGCGCGCCCAGACGCTTCGGCGGCCCCCAGTAGCCCGTGCCGCGGCTCGTATAGACCCACAGGCTGCCGAGCTTTTCCAGCCCCGCCGTGAACGGCTGCTGCAGCCGCACGAGGAAATTCCACGGAAAGATCTGGCCGCCGTGCGTGTGACCGGACAGTTGCAGCGTGTAGCCCGCGTCGGCGGCCGCGTGCGCGCTGCGCGGCTGATGCGCGAGCAGCACGCGCGTGTTCACGTCGTCGGGTGCGCCGCGCAGTGCGCCTTGCGGATCGCTGCGGTGCGCGGGATCGAAATGGCCGCCCGTGTAATCGGTCACGCCCGCGAGCACGAGCCGCGCGCCGCCATGCTCGATCACCACGTGCTGGTTCATCAGCACCGTCAGGCCGATGCGGCGGAACTCGGCCACCCACGCATCGGCGCCCGAGTAGTACTCGTGGTTGCCCGTCACCAGATAGACGCCGTGCTGCGCGGCGAGCCGCCCGAGCGGCGCGGTGTGATCGGCGAGATGCTGCACGCTGCCGTCGACCACGTCGCCGGTGATCGCCACCACGTCGGCGTCGAGCTGATTCACGGCGCGCACGATGCGCTCGACGTAATCGTGCTTGATCGTCGGACCGACGTGGATGTCGCTCAATTGCACGATCGTGAAGCCGTCGAGTTCGGCGGGCAGATTGCGGATCGGGACGTCGACGTTGCGCACGCGCGCGCGCCGCCGCGCGTTGAAGAAGCCGAAGGCCGTCGAGGCGAACGCCAGCACGACCACCGCCGCCGCGCTGCCGGTGCGCCAGCGCGCGAGATCGGCGGCGTGCGGCCAGATCGCGGCGACGGTCATCAGCGAGGCGAGCACGAGATCGCGCACGATCGTCAGCATCAGCAGCGACGAGAAAAAGCCCATGAACAGCATGCCGGTCCAGGCGAGCCGGTCGCCGAGCGGCTGGCGCTTGAAGCGCCGCGCGAGCATGCCGGGCGGAATCACGAGCACCGAAAGCACGAGCCAGAGCACCGCGAGCCATTTGACGGCGGCGGGCACGGGCAGATCGGGAATCAGGCGAAAGCCGACATAGGCGTGCAGCAGGATGCCGATGGCGATGAAGCGGACCAGGAACGAGAGTCGAGGCATGGCGGGCGCGGTCGGTGCGGAATCGGTGCGGTGTCGGGAAACGTCAGGCGCGGTCGGGGCGCGGTCGGGGCGCGGAGCAAGGGCGATGCGGACTTCAGGGTGGACTGCAAACCGGCATCGAGGCGCGTGCGGAAGCGCTTGCGCTGCGATGCATTCTACCGGCGCAGCACGGATCGTGCCGCGTGCGGACGGGCGCCCGGTAAACGGCGGCGCGGCGGCGCTTGCGCAGTGCGGCATAACCCTGGATTGTCAGGCGCGCGGTGTCGTCGCAAGATTTTTATGCGGGCCGAGCATGCTGCATAGCGCTATTAAACGTTCATTGAATCGGACTGATCGATGGACTATGCTCGAATCGAGGTCCACACGTTTTTTCGGGCACTCTGGGGGAGACGGGTCATGAAAATCACCAGGCCGGTCGTGCAAGGGCTTCATGGTCGTCATGTAGGGCGCGAGGGCAGTCATGTGATGCTGCCGCTCGTCGTCCTCTCGATCATGGCCGTGGTGTTGTACTTCGCGCTCAAACGCATCGACATGCTCGAGATCGGGCGCAGCGCGCTATTCGACGTCGTGATGGTGTTCGTGGCGCTCGGCATCGCGGGCTTCTTCGGCGTGGCGGGCGCGTGGCTGCGTTCGCGAACCACCGAGGAGCCGGCCGAGGGCTTCTGCTTCATCGGGGCGTTGATCGGCGCGGCCGTGTTCTATCTCGCGCTGTTCGTGTGAAGCGCGGCAAGCGGGCCGATGTCGTGTGACGGGGCGCGCCGCGTCATGCGACACTGCGCGCTCTGCTTTTCGCTGCGCTTGTGTTTTCCGACCCGATGTTCGATCTCTTCGACGATACGCCCCAACCCGATGTCGACTGGCATCCCGCCTGGCTCGCGCCCGCGGCGGCGGCCGATTATCTCGCGCGCATCGTCGCCGAAACGGACTGGCGTCAGGAGCGCATCCGCACGCCGGGCGGCTGGGTCGACCAGCCGCGCCTGACCGCGTGGCAGGGCGATCCAGGCGCGGTCTATATCTACTCGGGCATTCGCAACGTCCCGCAGCCATGGACGACGGCCGTCGCCGAATTGCGCGACGCCGTGACTGCGCAATGCGGCGTGCGCTTCAACAGCGTGCTGCTCAACCGCTATCGCGGCGGCAGCGACAGCATGGGCTGGCACGCCGATCACGAACCCGAACTCGGCCCCGAACCGGTGATCGCCTCCCTGAGCTTCGGCGCCACGCGGCGCTTCGATCTGCGCCATACCGCGAGCGGCGTGACGCGCGCGTTTCCCTTGTCGAGCGGCAGTTTGCTGGTGATGCGCGGGCAGACGCAGGCGCAATGGCGGCATCGCGTGCCCAAAGAGTTGTCGGTGAGCGGCGAGCGCGTGAATCTGACGTTTCGGGTCGTGATGCCGGAATTGCGCAAGAAGTCGGGCGATCGAGGGTAGATCGCGGCGAGATCGAGGTGATTTCGCGGATTCGCCACGCACGCGTGCGTCATCCGTCGCGCTAAAAATCAAATATGACTTTATGCGCATAAATTTTTTATAAGCGCGATTGCTCGTCGGTACGCGGTCGCGACCGACGCCGCTGCCGAGACCGCTATTCCTCGCCCAGCCGCCGCCTGATCGTCGCGACGAGCCGATCGAGCGGCAAGCTCGCGGCGCTGAGCGCGGTCACGTCCGGAACCTGCTCGCGCGCGATATCGGTGAGCACCTGGCCCGGCGGCGCTTCGACCAGCACCGTCGCGCCCGACTCGATCATGACCGTGAGCGCATCGAACCAGCGCACCGTGTGGCGCATATTGGTGGCGAGATCCGCGCGGATCGCATCGCCGCTATAGAGCGGACGGCCGCCGCGATTGTCGATGTAGACACCTTCGGGCGCGCGGAACGGAATCTCGCGCGACCACGCCACGAGCGCTTCCGCCGCGTCGTTCAATAGTTCGCAATGCGAAGGAACGGACACCGCGAGGCGTTGCGCCTTGCGCGCGCCTGCCGCGAGCGCGAGCGTGGCGAACGATTCGAGTGCGGCATCCGCACCCGCGACGACGATCTGACGCGGCGCATTCACGTTCGCGACGTAGACGCGTTCGCCGCTTTGCGCGGCGAGCGTCTGCGCGAGTTGCTCGGTTTGCGTTTCGCTCAAGCCGGACACGGCGCTGAGGCCATAACCCGAAGGCCACGCGGCTTCCATGAGTTCGGCGCGCTTGTGCACCATGCGCAGCGCGTCGGCGAATGCGAGCGCGCCGCAACACACGGCCGCCGGATACGCGCCCACCGACAGGCCCGCGCTAAATTGCGGCGTCAGTCCCGCTTGCGCGAGCGCGCGCGCCTGGGCGACGCCCGCGATCGTGAGCCCGATCTGCACGGCGACCGTCGATTGCAGCGCCTCGGCGCTGTCGAGCGCGAGCACGTCGCTGCCGAGCACCGACGAGGCTTCGTCGAGCGTCGCGCGCACGACGTCGTGATCGGGCAGCCGATGCAGAAAGCCGGGGCTTTGCGCGCCCTGGCCGGGAAACAGGCAGGCGAGCGTCATAGCGAGCTTGCCGCTGTCGTCGCGTGCCACGGATCGGCGACGAGCCGCGCGCCGTCGCTCGCGCGCAGCAGCACGCGCGCCTTGCCCATCGTGAGTTCGGCCAGCGCGACGCCGCCTGCGGGCGTTTCCAGTTGCGCATCGACGCGCGTGTCCGCAAGACGCGCGGCGTCGGCGAGTGCGTCCGCGAGCGCATGCAGGCTGGCGGGATCGCCGCGCTGCGGCACGCGGATCAGCACGTCGAGATCGCTCGATGCGGTGATCGTCGGCGTCTGCGTGGCGAGTTCGAAGCCGACGCTGCCCGCCGGTCCCCAAACGTAGCCGCTCAGCGCGTCATGCGCGCGCAAGGCGGCGAGCGCGACGAACGCGGGCAGGGCGGCGCGTTCCGGCGCGGGTTCGCAATCGAGCAGCGCCTCAGGTGAAACAGATGCTTCGATATCCTGAACAGGTATCCACGTGCCGTAGCGCTCGGCGCGCGTCGCGCCGCGCACGCCCGCCGCGACAAAACCCGTCGCCGCCTCGG
>NZ_JAAGPN010000136.1:0-22132 GCF_017104805.1 Paraburkholderia sp. Ac-20347
GCCCGAGCGCCGCGCGCCGCGCCGGATCGGCGGCCAGCGCGACGATGGCCGAAGCGAGCGCCGCGCCGTCTTCCGGCGGCACGACGATGCCCGTCTCCGTCACCACATCCGCGAGACTCGTGCCGGGCCGCGCCATCGCCACCACCGCGCGCCCGCTCGCGAGCATGCCGGTCAGCTTCGACGGCATCACGAGATCGGCGGCATCGTTACGCTGCGGCAGCACGTGAATGTCGGCGACATTGAGCAGTTCGTTGAGCATCGCCGTCGGCTGCAAGGGGAGCACGTGGCAGTTCGGCAGCGGCGCGCAACGCGCTTCGAGATCGGCCTTGCCCGCGCCGTCGCCGCAAAACACGAAGCTGATGTCGGGCCGCGAAGCGAGCGTCGCCGCCACATCCGCGAGAATTTCGATGCCCTGCTTCGCGCCCATGCTGCCCGAGTACAGCACGACCGTGTGATCGAGCGGAATGCCGAGCTTCGCGCGATAGACGCTCGGCTGCGGCAGCGGGAAGATTGCGTGCGTATCGACCCAGTTCGGCAGCGACACGGCGCGCGACGGCTCCACGCCCTTGTCGACGGCGCGCTCGACCATGCGCGGCGAAATCGACGACACCACGTCGAAGCGGCGCAGCACCGCGCGCTCGAACGCGCGCGCGAGATTGGCGATGCGCGAACGCGCGCCGCCTTGCAGCAGCCCGAGATCGAACGCGGCATCGACTTCGAAATCCTGAATATGCAGCCAGGTTTTCGCGCCGATCCAACGCGCCACAGTGAGCAGACCGGGCGCGCAAAAGAGCGTCGGTGCGATCAGCATCGCCGCCTGCGGACGCCAGCGCGCCTCGCGCACGAGCACCGGCAGCGACATCAGCGCGAAGCTCGCCAGATGCACGATGCGCTTGAGTCCGCCCGGCTTCGACGGCACCCACAGCGGCGCGCGCGACACCGGCACGCCGTGCCAGCTTTCGCGCCGGTAGCGCCACGCGCGATAGCCGTCCTGCACGCGCCATTGCGGGTAATACGGCGGCGCGCAGACCACGCGCACGTCGTGGCCGCGCGCCACGAGCTGGTCGACCATCTCGGCCGTGTACTTGCCCACGCCCGCGACTTCGGGCGCGAAGTTCAGTCCGTAGATCAGGATTCTCATCGGCTCGTGCCTGGTTCGTGTTCTGTCGCGATGTATCGATTGCAAACAGCGCGCGCCGGCTCACGCGCGCGACGCGAAGACGGACCGGAAAAAAAAGCGGGCGCCATTCGCCGGTCCGCACAGGACGCCCGCCGCCAACAACAACCGAATCCCGGTCAGGCTTGCGCGTGCGCTTCGAGCACCGGCGCGCCGTGCGTGTGCAGAAAATCGCCGTAGGTGCGCGCGAGTCCCTCTTCGAGGCCGATATGCGCGCGCCAGCCGAGTCCGCCGAGGCGCGACACGTCGAGCAGCTTGCGCGGCGTGCCGTCGGGTTTGCTGGTGTCGAACACCAGTTCGCCCTCGAAGCCCACCGTCTCGCAGACGCGCTCGGCCAGTTCGCGGATCGACAGATCCTCGCCGACGCCCACGTTGTAGACGCCGTCGCCGGTCTCGTGTTCGAGCACGAAGATCGTCGCATCCGCGAGGTCGTCGACGTGCAGGAACTCGCGACGCGGCGTGCCCGAGCCCCACACGGTCAGCGACGCCGCGCCGGACGCGCGCGCCTCGTGCGCCTTGCGGATCAGCGCGGGCAGCACGTGGCTGCTGCCGAGGTCGTAGTTGTCGTTGGGGCCGTAGAGATTGGTCGGCATCAGCGAGACGTAGTGCGTACCGTACTGGCGGTTGTACGCCTCGCAGAGCTTGAGGCCCGCGATCTTCGCGATCGCGTAGGCCTCGTTGGTCGGTTCGAGCGGCGAGGTGAGCAGATAGGTTTCGCGGATCGGCTGCGGACATTCGCGCGGATAGATGCACGACGACCCGAAGAACACCAGCCGCTCCACGCCCGTTTGATACGCCGCGCGAATCACGTTGGTTTCGATCGCGAGATTGTCGTAGGCGAACTGCGCGGGCTGCGTCGAGTTCGCGAGAATGCCGCCGACTTTCGCGGCCGCGAGCAGCACCGCGTCGATCCGCTCGGCGTCGAAGAACGCATCGACGGCCGACTGATCGGTGAGATCCAGTTCCGCGCGCGTGCGCGTGACGAGGTTGCGGTAGCCGCGCGCCTGCAGCGCGCGCACCAGCGCCGAACCCACCATGCCGCGATGACCGGCCACGAAGATGCGGGAGTTCGTGTCCATGCCCGTCACTCGTGATGTTCGAGCGCGCGGAAGCCCGCGAGCGTGACGAGCGCGTCGCGTCGCGCGATCTGGTAGTCGGAGCGCACCATTTCCTTGACGAGCGAATGGAACGACGTGGTCGGTTTCCAGCCGAGCTTTTCCTGCGCCTTCGACGCGTCGCCGAGCAGCGTCTCCACTTCGGTCGGCCGGAAATAACGCGGATCGACGCGCACGATCACGTTGCCCGGTTCGAGACGCGTCTCGCGCCCTTCCACGTGCTCGACGATGCCGACTTCATCCACGCCATTGCCCTCGAAGCGCACCGTCACGCCGAGTTCTTCCGCCGCCGTACGCACGAAGTCGCGCACGCTGTATTGCACGCCGGTCGCGATCACGAAATCTTCCGGATGATCCTGCTGGAGCATGCGCCATTGCATATCGACGTAATCGCGCGCATGACCCCAGTCGCGCATCGCGGACAGATTCCCGAGATACAGCTCTTTTTGCAGGCCGACCGCGATACGCGCGATCGCACGCGTGATCTTGCGCGTGACGAACGTCTCGCCGCGCTGCGGCGACTCGTGGTTGAACAGAATGCCGTTGCACGCATAGATGCCGTGCGCTTCGCGATAGTTCACCGTGGTCCAGTACGCGAACAGCTTGGCGACCGCATACGGGCTGCGCGGATAGAACGGCGTGGTCTCGCGCTGCGGCACTTCCTGCACGAGCCCGTAGAGTTCCGACGTCGAGGCCTGATAAAAGCGCGTCTTCTGCGTGAGCCCGAGAATGCGGATCGCTTCGAGAATGCGCAGCGTGCCGAGGCCGTCGGCGTTCGCCGTGTACTCGGGTTCCTCGAACGACACGGCCACGTGACTTTGCGCCGCGAGGTTGTAGATCTCATCGGGCGCGACGCGCTGGATCACGCGAAGGAGCGCCGTCGAATCGGTGAGTTCGCCGTGATGCAGTTGAATGCCCTGCTCCGGGTCGTGCACGTCGCGATACAGATGATCGATCCGATCGGTGTTGAACAGCGACGAGCGGCGCTTGATGCCATGCACCTCGTAGCCCTTGCTCAACAGCAGTTCTGCCAGATACGACCCGTCCTGACCGGTGATGCCGGTGATCAACGCAACCTTCCGAGCCATCGTTCTCTCCTCGCGTCAAAGCGAAATGGATTGTTCGGCGCCCCGGCCGCCCGCGCGCGGGCCGAGGCGCCGCTCACTTACCCTGCGATGCTTTCGTAACCGTAGTAGCCGCCGCGATAGCCGCCGCCGACGAACGCGCCCGTTTGCGGCACGTCCGTGAGCAGCACGCCGCACAGATTCACGCCGCCGTTGCGCAGCCGCTTGGCCGTCTCTTCCAGTTCGGAAAGCGGATGGCGGCCGTGCCGGATCGCGAGCAGCGTCGTGCCCGCGTAACGCCCGATCACCGTCGAGTCGGTCACCGCGAGCACCGGCGGCGTATCGACGATCACGAGGTCGTACTTCGACTTCAGTTCTTCGAGCAGCGTTTCGAAACGCGCGCTCATCAGCAGCTCGGACGGATGCGCGTGCAGCGAGCCTTTCGCGAGCACGTCGAGACCCGGCAGCACTTCGCGCTGGATCGCCGCGTTCAGGTCCGCGCCGAGCAGCACGTCGGAGAGACCGGGCTGATGCGCGATGCCGAAGTGCGAGTGCACGTCGCCGCGTCGCATGTCGCCATCGACGATCAGCACGCGCTTGTTCACCGACGCGACCAGCGCCGCTAGATTGACCGAGAGGAACGATTTGCCGATGTCGGGCCGCGAGCCGGTGAGCATCACGATGTTGTTGCTCGCCTCGTTCAGCGAGAGCTGCAGCGTGGTGCGCAGGCTGCGCACGCCTTCGACCGCGATGTCTTGCGGCGACTGCTGCGCGAGCACGTGCAAGCCGCGCCGGCGCGTCGCGACGTGATGTTGCAGACGCAGTTGCTTGTGGCTGCGCGGCACCACTGCGAAGACCGGCACGCCGAGCGCCGCTTCGAGTTCGTCGGGGCGCTCCACGCCGCCGTACAGCGACTTGCGCATGAAGGCGATCAGGATGCCGAGCACGATGCCCGCGCCGATCGACAGCACGATCACGAGCAGACGCTTCGGACGCACGGGATCGTCGGGCGCTTCCGCGAAATCGACCACGCGCACGTCGCCGACCTGACCGGCCTTCGCCACGCGTAATTGCTGCGCGCTGTTCAGCAGGTTCGTGTACAGCTCGGTGTTCACGTGGACGTCGCGCAGCAGACGCACCGCCGCCTGTTCGGTATCGGGCAGGCTCTTCACCTTGCCCTGCAACGTGGCCTGCGAACTGGCGAGCGCGGCGATCTGCGCATCGAGCGCGGCCACGGCCGGGTGATGCTCCGTGAAACGCTGCGCGAGTTCGGCGCGTTGCTGCTGCAGATCTTCGAGGCGCGTCTTGTTGTCCACGACCTGCTGGAGCAGCAAGCGGCTTTCCTCGCCGAGATCGACGGTGCCGTGCTGATTGCGGAAGTTGTTGTACTTCTGCTCGGCGTCGTCGAGTTGCTTGCGCAGTTGCGGCAACTGTTCGTCGAGGAACGCGAGCATATGTTCGGCTTCAGCCGAACGGCTCTGCACGTCCTGGCGAATGAACTCGCGCGCCATGTTGTTGAGGATGTCGGCCGTGAGCTTGCTGTTGTGGCCTTCGAGGCTCGCGCGGATCACGCCCGACTGCAGCCCCACTTCCGACACGTCGAGCGCGCGTTGCAGGCGCTCCACAGTGGTGAGCGTCGAGGCGCGCGTCAGTGAGAACGGCGTGCCCGCGGGGCCGCTCAGGCTGTCGACGTGCAGCGAGATCGGACCGTCGGCCGTGTTGGCCGTCACGTCCTCGCCCACGCGACCCTGCAGCAGCGCCACGCCTTCGGGATCGCGCAGCACGTACGCGCCGTCCTCGCCCGCGACCAGCGTGAAGTCCTGATCGTAGAGCGCGTCGGGCGTGTCGAATCGCGACACCGAGATCGCGCCGCGTCCCCACGCGTAATTGTTCGAGCGCAGGAACGACGGCAGCCGGATGCCCCAGCTACCGCTCTCCAACCCCGACAACATGCCGCCGAGCACGGGCATTTCGCGCGGACGCGCCGCGATGTCGAGATGCAGCCGGTTCACGGTTTCCTGCGTGACGAGCCGCGACTTCAGCATCTCGATCTCGCCGTTGGCCGAGGTCTTTTCGTCGAACATGCCGTTGAGCGGCGGCAGGCCCGTGTCCTTTTTTCCGTTGTCCGTCTTGTCGACGAGGTGGAACATCACGTCGGCGCGATACGTGGGCGTGGCGAGAAACGCGTAAGCCGCGCCCAGCAGCGTGACGGCGAGCGTCACGACCGCGATGGTGCGCCAGTTCGCGACGATCGTCTGCAGGTAGTCGCCCAGATACCGCTCTTCGGTGCTCACGGCGTAGCCGCCGTCAACATAGTTCATCGCCATCTTCCGTCTCCCGAGATCCGGTGAAGCCCATGCGCCGCACGTCGTCCGCGTGCGTTGCATGCGGGAGCCGCGCGGGGACCGGACCGCGCGGCTCCAGGGCCCGAGCGCTCAATACGCGTTCGGGCTGAACAGTCCGTGCGCAATCGTCGCCGCGATGATGCGCATGTCGAGCCAGAACGACCAGTGGCCCAGGTAATAGAGATCGTGCGCCACGCGCAGCTCCATTTTTTCGAGCCGGTCGGTTTCGCCGCGAAAGCCGTTGACCTGCGCCCAGCCCGTGATGCCGGGCTTGATGCGATAACGGTGGATGTAGCCCGTCACCACGCGCTGATAGAGATCGTCGTGTTCGAGCGCGTGCGGACGCGGGCCGACCACCGACATATCGCCGCGCAGCACGTTGTAGAACTGCGGCAGTTCGTCGAGACTCGTGCGGCGCAGGAACGCGCCCACGCGCGTCACGCGGCGGTCGCCGCGCGTGGCCTGGCTGAGCGTGCCGGCCGCCTCGCTGTGCACGCGCATCGTGCGGAACTTGTAGATCGTGAACACGCGGCCGTCCGCGCCTTTGCGCCGCTGCTTGAACAGCACCGGTCCCGGCGACGAAATCTTCACCGCCAGCGCAATGCCGATCAGCACCGGAATCAGGCTCACGAGCGCGCACGTTGCGAACACGCGATCGAACACGGCCTTCTTGAACTGCGCGCTCGCGGGCAGCGGCGACGCCACCAGATTGATCGCGGGCACGCCGAGCAGCTCGATCACGCTGCTGGTGTCGAACAGCGCGAGCGAACGCACATCCGGAATGAAGCGGATGTTCACGAGATCGTTGCGAAACTCGGTGACGAGACGCACCACCGTGCGCTCCTCGGCGAGCGAGAGCGCGAGCCACAATTCATGCACGTCGTGCTCGCGGATGAACTGCGCGAAGCCCTCGATGGTGTCGCACAAGGCGGCGCCGGTGCCGTTGCGCGGCGGCGTGTCGGGCACGGTGTTGTAGAGCGCCGTCGCGCGAAAGCCCGAGCCGGGTTCCGAATCGATGCGCCGCACGATCTCGTCGCATTGCGCCGCCGATCCCGCAATCGCCACCTGATGCAGATTCATGCCGGCGCGCCGCACGTGCGAGAGCACGCCATGTGCGATCACGCGCCACGCAATCAGCAGCCCGGCGGCCACCGCGGTCCAGTACGCGAACCACAGCCGCGACACCGCATCGACGTGATGCATGGTCGAGTACATGGCGATCAGCGCGCAACCCTGCACGACGATCCACGCGAGCGCCACCTGGCCCGCCATCAGCGCCTTCGAGCGGCCGCGCCACGACTGATACAGTTCGAACGCCGGAAAGATCACGAGCGCGAACGCCGCCGCCAGCAACACAAACGCCTCGTTCATGCCGCGCGGCGCGAGATCGTCGAAACGGATCTGCGCCGCCACGCTCGCGCCGACGAACACCGCCGTCACGTCCAGCACTCTCGCCATCAGATTTTGAAGCTCGCGCATGTCGGTCACCTTGCCGATCGTGCCGGGCCGCTCAATTGCAGCGTCCGTAAGTGTCGTCGAAACGGACGATGTCGTCTTCACCCAGATACGCGCCGGACTGCACCTCGATGATCTCGAGCGGCACCTTGCCGGGATTCTCGAGCCGATGGCGCGTGCCCAGCGGAATGTAGGTCGATTCGTTTTCGCTCAACAGGAAGGATTCCTCACCACGTGTGACGAGCGCGGTGCCGCGCACGACCGTCCAGTGTTCGGCGCGGTGATGATGCAGTTGCAGCGAGAGCCGAGCGCCCGGCGTCACGACGATGCGCTTGACCTGAAAGCGCTCGCCATGATCGATCGAATCGTAGAAGCCCCACGGGCGCTGCACCTTGCGGTGCGCGTCGGCTTCGGGCGCATGCTGCGCCTTGATGCGCGCGACAAGCCCCTTCACGTCCTGCACTTTCGAGCGATCGACCACGAGCACGGCGTCGGCGGTTTCGACCACCACGAGATTGGTCGTGCCCACGCACGCTACGAGCCGACCTTCCGAATGCGCGTAGCTCGCCACGGCGCCTTCGAAGATCACGCGCCCGCGCCCCACGTTGCCCGCTTCGTCCTTGTCCATCGCGGCCCACACGGCGTCCCACGACCCGAGGTCGGACCAGCCCGCGTCGAGCGCGACCACCACGCCTTCGGGCGCCCAGCCGTTGCTGCCGGACAGACGCTCCATCACCGCGTAGTCGATCGAGTCGGCGGGCGTGCCTGCGAAAGCTTGCGCGGACGGACGGAACACGTCGCCATCCTGCTGGCCGCCGACGAAGGACGCGAGACACGCCGCGTGCATGTCGGGCTGCAACGCGCGCAGCGCTTCGAGCCACACGCTCGCGCGCATCACGAAGATGCCGCTGTTCCACCAGTAGCCGCCTTGCGCCACGTATTGCGTGGCGAGTTCCGGCGCGGGTTTTTCGACGAAACCGTCGATGCGATGCGCGCCCGCTTCCAGCGCCTCGCCGATGCGGATGTAGCCGAAGCCCGTTTCCGGCGAACGCGGCGGCACGCCGAGCGTGACGATGGCGCCGCGCTGCGCGTGGCGCGCGGCGCATTCGAGCGCGCGCTGCAAGGCCTTGACGTCGGCGATGGCGTGATCGGACGGCATCACGACGAGAATCGCGTCGTCGCCGTTGGCGCTCGCGAGCGCGGCGCCGAGCGTGAGCGCGGGTGCGGTGTCACGGCGCGCGGGCTCGACGACGAGCCGTGCATCCATGCCGCACGCGTGCAACTGATCGGAGATCACGAAGCGATGCGCCTCGCCGCACACCACGATCGGCGCGCCCGCAACCTGCCATTCGGGCGCGAAGCCGTCGAGGCGATGCACGGTGGCCTGCAGCAACGTGTCGCTGCCGACTACGCCGATCAACTGCTTGGGAAAATGCTCGCGCGACATCGGCCACAAACGCGTGCCCGAACCGCCCGCCAGCACGACGGGCACGATGCGCGTGCACACGGTGTCCTGCGAGCGCGACGCCTGCGGCGCCGGCGTATCGGTCGACGCCGACACTTCGGGCGGCGACGACATCGGCTGCATCGGCGGCATGGGAGTTTGAACCGTGGCCTGCTGAATCCCTGATCTTTGCATCATGTTCGGACTCCTGCATATCGGACGGGATCGCCATGTCTCGCGACAAGCGACCCGGGACCGCGAACAAGCGGCGGCAAAACGATATAGGCGATGGACGGCCGCGTCGGCGTGCGGGCAGGCGGCTATCGGACCTCTGGCTTGTGGCTCGGCCGCCAGGCGGCCGGCTCATGCGCCGCCGCGCCATACCGCGCAACCTCGCGCGGCATGCCGCCGTGCGGCCGCGAGGTTCATCCGCCGGCTTCCCGGCGGCTCTGCTCGCGATATTCGGAAGGTGAAATCATCATGCGTTTGCGGAAGATTTTCGCGAGACGGTCGCCGTTGCCCATGCCGGTGCGGCGCGCGATCTTGTCGACCGGCAACTCCGAATCGGTGAGCAGACTGCAGGTGATCGCCAGCCGCGCATGCAATAGATAGTCCGATGGCGTGATGCCCATCTCCAGCTTGAAACGACGCAGAAAATTACGCTCGCTCATCGCCGCGACCTGCGCGGCGTCGGCGATCGAAATGGTCCGCTGGCAGTTCTCCTGCAACCAGCGCGCGGCCGCCCTCACCTTGTCGGCGGGCGCGCTGCCGAGCGCATCGCCGAGAAACGGCAAGAGGTTGCCGCCCGAATCGGGCATCAAGCGCTCCGTCACGGCGCGCGCGACATCCACGCCGAGATCGCGTTTGACGAGCGTCAGCGCACTTTTCATCGACTCCAGCCGGTCGCCGGCGTCGCCGCCCGCGTCCTCACGCGTGTTCTGCATCGCGTAAGAGCCGAACTCGCGCTGCGTGCGCTGACCACACAGATTCGCGGCTTCGAGCAACGAACGCCCTTCACCGATCGGCCTGATGGTGGCGGTGTTCGCATGCACGTGACGCAGCCACGCAATCAGGCGTTCATCGTTGGCCGCAGCGAATGCGCCCTTCCCGCCCGCAACGAACAGCGCGTCGAAGCCGACGTAGTGGCGCGCATCGAGACCATCCGTCCAGACGCGTACCGACGACGAGCAGGTGACGTTGCCGCCATCTGCGGAAAGAATGCTGACATCGTAAGGCGAACGCCTGGCGGTATCGGACGACAATTCATTGGCGACATGAAACACTTCCGCCACGATACCGGCACCAAGCAACGAACAGCCATCGAAAAGCAGTATTGCGATATGACGCACTTCACGACTCACACCCGCGGTAACGAAATGCGGGTGAGCAAACGACGGCAAATCCAGACTTGCGTATGCCATGCTTTTCCCCTAAACAGCCCCCGTCCTAGTGAAAAGTCCTGGTAATAGCATTCCGTGTGCAGTGCATCATAGGCAGATAAAAAATCGCGCAACGACGACTGACCGAAAGTGGCGAGACATTGGCGCATTTAGTCCGGTCGCGGACCGATTTGAAGCATGCACATTACGGCTTTTATCCGAAACAATCCGCCCCGGCTGGAAATCGCCCGATGTATCGAACGAAGGCCGGTGGTCCGCGGAATGGCTCTGATTAAAGCCTCGACAAACGCGCCATTGATACGACGAATACTGCGAAGTCTTCCGATCTTTACGCCAGGCGCAGGATGGAATAAGGCGGGAACTCAAAGACAGTGCATTGATTCGTCTGATTTAAAGACGTGAAATCAGGCGGAAAACACCATTTCTCTACGCACTGACAGGATATTAGACGCTTTTAAATCAAGTTGCACCGCACAATATCAGATAACCATTACAGTTGTTATATCGATACGCATTGCCATATTGGTGTGAATTATGTTCGGTAACGCACAGAATTGCGCGAAATGACTGGAGCCTGGCGGCGCACACTCATCGGCAGCCTTTAGGCTTGGCTTTTCATGCTTTTTTAACCCGCGAGACTGGGTCAGGAATCCGCCGATGATTGCCATGCGCTTTCTTACGATGTCCGCATTCGCGCGTTCGGGTGATGCGTGGCCGACACATAAACCACGCAATACGCGATCGATACGCGTAGCGGCTGTTGCGACGCACACGACTGCATTCATCGCACGAGACGTACCGACCGCTTCATCGACAACGCCATCGGTCCCTGACGCGCGGCTGACGAGCGGCTTCCGAACGACCGTCTCGCCGCGCATGGCGAACGCGTGGACGCAACGAGAGCGTTCGAAACATCAGCACGATAGCACCGCGCAACGCGGCGCAGGCTTCGCGTTCGTGCGCGTCAAGTTCGCATTTTTCGTCACGGCACTGTTGTTTGGCGTGCTGGTCTCGGCGACCTGTCGCGCCGATGAAGCCGCGTCGTGCCGCAGCGCGCCCGGCAACGCCGCCGCGCCCGCGGGCGACGAACCGATCTCGGCCGACACGCCGGGCAGCGACGGCACGCGTCTCTTTGCGCGTGGCAAGAGCGTGCGCATCGACGTGGTGACGCGCGCGAAAGGCAACGACAAGGTGCAGTGGCAGATCGACGATACGTGGAGTCGCACGCAGGCCAGCGGCAGTTTCGCCGTGACGGGCGGCACGCGCGTGACGACGCTCACCTGCACGCTGCCGCAAGCGGGCTACTTCGCGTTTTCCGCGACGCTCGCGTCGATGGCATCGGACCCCACCGGCACCTTGCCTCAACGCGGCACGCGACCGGCGGGCATCACGAGCTTCGGCGTGCTGCCCGACGTGAGCGCCGTGCTGCCCGCGCCGCGTTACGCGCATCAGGACCTGCATCGCTTCGGCGGCCAGGGCACGGCGTTCATCGCGCCGGGCCAGCACTGCTGCGGCGGCGACGGCTATCGTCCGCTGTATACCGACCTCGGCCTCTCGTGGGCCAACGACGAGCGCAAGTGGTACACGATGGAGCCGAACGGACCGAACACCTTCGATCCGTCGAAACCGCAGCTCGCAAGCTGGTTCGAGCGCGGCGACATCATGCGGCTGATCCTGCTCGACGGCATTCCGAAATGGGCCGCGCCGCCCGACAAATCCGCGCAGATCACCGACACCTTCACGCATAGCTACGCGCCCGCCTCGCAGGCCGCGCTGCGCGATTTCATGACGCGCGTGGGCACCGAGTCGGCGCGCGTGCGTGCGAAGACTTTCCCGCGCCAGTCGCGCAATTACTATCAGGTGACGTGGGAGCCCGATCCCGATGGCGGCCTGCCCTGGCGCGACACCGATGCGAATTTCGTCGCCACGTACGCGTCGGTGTATCAGGGCATTCACGCGACCGATCCGAACGGCGTCGTGATGGGTCTCACGTACTCGGGCGTCAGCGACAACACGAAGTGGCTCAAACACTTCGCACAACTGGGCATTACGCGCTATCTCGACGGCGTGACGATCCACGGCTACTACGATCTCGGCACGAGTCCTTCGCATCCGCCCGAACGCGTGATCGATACGGGCGCGGGCAAAGGGCCCGCGCTGCCCACGGCGATGCGCGATCTGCGCGCGACCATGCGCGATCTGCTCAAGCCCGGCGCGCCGCTGTTCGTCACCGAAACCGGCATCAGTTACGACATCGGCAAGACCTACGGCCCGCATTATCCGGATGCGCAAACGCTCTACGCACAAGGCGCGGTGGTCGCGCGCACGCATCTGATCATGCTCGGCGAAGGCGCGGACGTGACCTACGTGTTCTACTCGCAGGACATGCCGCAGACGTCGGCGGGCTACGGCGTGTTCTTCGAACTCGATCACGCGCAAGGCGCGTATGGCGCGGGCAACATCAGCCCGAAGCCGGCCGCGCTCGCGGTCGCGGCGATGACGCGTCTCGTCGACGGCACGATCACGCTCGGTCCGCTGCGCAACACGCCGCCGGGCGTCTATGCCTACGCGTTCGCGCGGCCCGACGGCAAGGTGATCACCGCGCTCTGGAGCCACGACGACGCGCGCTGGAGCGCGAGCGCCGGCTTCGACGCAAAGCGCGCGACCAACTGGACGCTGCAGGTGGACGCGCGCGGCAGCGCGGGCAACGTGAGCGTGTTCGACATGATGGGCAACGCGAGCACGCAGAGCTACAAGGACGGCATGCTGCCGCTGAGCCTGACCGAATCGCCGGTCTACGTGGTGTCGGGCAATGCGGCCATCGCGAAAGCGAACGCGATCACGCCGGCGGGATACGTCGCCCGCCAATCAGTTCAATAGCTGGGATCGTGACGCCAATCGAACCGGCACGGCAAGCGCGAATCCGCAACTTGGCCCGCGATAGCGAAACTTAGGCGGCAAACGACAGTGCGCCACGAAATTGACACGCCTAGACTGCTGTTGAACGCGCTGCGGCCTGCTTCGCCGGTTTCGTCCAGTCGTCCGCCACGCATACGAGGCGAGCGCGCGTCGGGTTGTGCCCTCTCCACTCCCACTGGACCGCTCGCTCATGCTGTCGCCAACCGAATTTCTCGACGTGGTGCGCCTCGCGCCGCTCGTCGCGATCGACCTGATCGTCGTGGACGCGCAAGGCCGCGTGCTGGTCGGCCAGCGGCGCAATCGTCCCGCACGCGGCACGTGGTTCGTGCCGGGTGGACGCATCCGCAAGGAGGAACGGCTCGACGCGGCGTTCACGCGCATCGTCGAAACGGAGCTGGGCATCGCGGGCATGCAACGCGCGGCGGCGCGCTTCGGCGGCGTGTACGAGCACCTGTATCCGGATAATTTTGCGGCGGAGAACGGCATCGGCACGCATTATGTCGTGCTCGCCTACGCGTTCACGCTCGACAGCACGGTGCCGGTCGGGCGCTTCGATCAGCACAGTCAGTACGCGTGGCTCGCGCCCGAAGAACTGCTCGTGCGCGACGACGTGCATCCGAATACGAAGGCTTATTTTTCCTGAGCGATTGTTGTCGCGATGTGGCGACGTTGCCGATGAAGGCGAACGCGCGCGCGAGATCGGCGCGCGTTCGTGTGTGTGCTTTTGCGTGAAGGCTTTCGCGTGCTCGCGTATTCAGGTCGCCGTGAGCGGCGTGGCGAAGTCGTCGGCTGCATCGACGTCGGGCGTATCGCGCACGAGATGCAGATCCGGCCCATCGTGCGGCGTGTGCGGCGTGTGCGGCGTGTTCGGCGTATGGGGGCTGCGCGCGGCATGGGCCGTGCCACCCTCGTCCCCGTCGCTGCGCTCGCGCGCCTGCAGCCACGCACCGAACGCCTCGCCCACTTCGGCGTGACGCAGCGCGTACTCGACGGTCGCCTGCAGATAGCCGAGCTTGCTGCCGCAATCGAAGCGCCGCCCCGTGAAGCGATGCGCGAGCACCTGCTCGTCGGCGAGCATCGACTGGATCGCGTCGCTCAACTCCAGTTCCTCGCCCGGCGCGGGTCGCAAGCGGCGCAGATGATCGAAGATGCCCGGCATCAGCACGTAACGGCCCACCACGCCGAGCGTCGAAGGCGCCTCGTCGGGAGCGGGCTTTTCGACGATGCCGCACATGCGGAACACGTGCTCGTCCCACGCGCGCCCTTTGACGACGCCGTACGCGCCCGCATCCGCGCGCGCGATCTCCTCGACCGCGACGAGCGAGCAGTGATAGTGATCGAAGCGCCGCGCCATCTGCGTGAGCACGGGCGGCTGTGCGTCGATCAGATCGTCGGCGAGCAGCACGGCGAACGGTTCGTCGCCGATGATTTTCTGCGCGCACAACACCGCGTGGCCGAGCCCGAGCGGCTCCGGCTGGCGCACGAAAATGCACTCGACGTGCGACGGCTTGATGCTGCGCACGGTCGCGAGCAGTTCCGCCTTGCCGCGCGCTTCCAGCTCGCGCTCGATCTCATAGGACTTGTCGAAGTGATCCTCGATCGCGCGCTTGCCGCGACCCGTCACGAAAATCAGTTCGGTGATGCCGGCGGCCACCGCTTCCTCGACGGCGTACTGGATCAGCGGCTTGTCGACCACCGGCAGCATTTCCTTGGGACTCGCCTTGGTGGCCGGGAGAAATCGCGTGCCGAGACCGGCAACGGGAAATACCGCCTTGCGCAGCTTGATCATGTTCGCCTCGCCGTTCGGTGGATCGCGCCGCCGGATACGCCGCGCGCGGGAGTTGCCGTGTGGTTTGCCGCTCCGTCGTGAGGCTCGGGCGATCCCCGCGCGACGCGCGCCGGGTATCGATATTGCAGATATTGCAACGGAAAATGCGGCGCCCGGTCACGAAGGATGCGAGGCCAGCTTAACCAGCGCATATCGAGCCATTCTGCCAATCTCTCGGCGTTTTCCGACTGCGGCGAGCGGGACGCGCGACGCCGGGCCTATCATGAACCCCAGTCAAACGTGGCGCGCGAGCGTCCCGAATAATGCAACGTACTCCTGCGAATCCATCCTTGCGCGAGGAACCGGCCATGCACATCGATCGGGTGATCTGCCGGCAAGCCGCCTTACGGACGCGCCCCCACCTGAAGCTGGCGACCATGGCCAAACGTATCGGCATCCTGGTTTTCGAGGGCTTTCCGCTCGGCGACGTGAGCCTGCTCGCCGACGTGTTTCGTATCGCGAACGACGCGGGCGTGGGGCCACTACCGGTCTATTCGCTCGTCGTGCTCTCGGAGGACGGCGGCAGTGTCGCGAGCGGATGCGGTCTGCGCATCTGGACCGATAGCGTGCACGGCCCGCTGCGCAACGGCTTCGATACGCTCTTCATCGCGGGCGGCCCCGGCGCCGCGGAGGCGCGCGAGAACGAGCGGCTGCTCGCGCGATTGCAGGCGCTCGCGCCGAAAGTGCGCATCATTCGCGCGCTGGGCGAAGGACGCACTGTGCTCGCGGCCGCCGATGTCTCGTTTCTGCGCAGCGGCCTGATCGCGGCGGCTTCGGCGCAACGGTTGCGGCGCGCGCTGGAGGCGCATCACGCGTGCGCCTCGGTGGTCACGCCGCCCGAGGCGCTGATCGCCGCGCTCAAGGTGCTCAAGCGCAATCACGGCGTGGCGCTCGCGCAGCGCGTCTCGGAAGATACGATGCCGGGCGCGTGGGAACGGCTCGGCCCGATGCTCGACGATGGCGAATCGGACAGCCCGAACGGCAAGATCAGTTCGGCGGCGCACTGGCTGCGCGAGAACTACCATCAACCGATTTCGGTCGCCGATGCGGCGCGTGTCGCGCAGATGAGCATGCGCAATTTCCTGCGCCACTTCAAGACGCAGACCGGCCTCACGCCGTCCGAATATCTGCTGCGCGCGCGGCTCGACGCGAGTTGCCTGCTGCTCGCGCAAACCAATCTGCCGATCGACGAAATCGCGCAACGCTGCGGCGTGCCGCGCGGCGAGCGTCTTGCGCGGATCTTTCGACGCCGCCTGTCGATATCGCCTTCGGGCTATCGCGCGGTGAACCGGCGCGCGTCGAACGAGTGATCGGCAAACGTCATGCAAAACGCCATGCAAAACGCCGCGAGGTCGTACAGACCGCGCGGCGTTTTTTGTGTCGCCATGGCGCCCTGAAAGCGCCTTCGCGTGAACCTGATTACAGCATGCCCGAACCGAAGATTTCGGTGTGGATGCGCGCCGGATCGACGCCGCGCGCCACGAGCGCTTCGCGCTGCGCGCGCATGAACGCGACCGGGCCGCAGAGGTAGTAGTCGGCGTCCGGTAGCATCACGTCGGCTTCGACGCGACCGATGTCCATACGGCCCTCGAAGTCATAATCGACGCCCGCGCGATCGTCAGCGCCGACCGCTTCGTAGAACACCGCGCGCTTGAGGTTTCGATGCTCGGCGGCGCTGCGACGCAGCAAGTCCTTGAACGCGTGCACGCGACCGTTGCGGCAGGCGTGCACGAACGCGATCTTGCGCTCGCTGCGCTCCGCCAGCAGCGTCGCAAGCATCGACGTCATCGGCGTGATGCCGACGCCGCCGCTCATCAGGACGACCGGCGTGCTCTTCTTGCGGTCGAGCGTGAATTCGCCCATCGGCGCGCTCACGTGCACGATCGTGCCCTCTTCGACATCGGCGTGCAGGATGTTCGAGACGTGGCCCGGCTGCGTATCGGCGCGGCCATCCTCGCGCTTGACCGAAATGCGCAGCCAGCGGCCGTGCGGCGCATCGGACAGGCTGTACTGGCGCGGCTGGTCGACGCCCAGCTGGTCGACGTAGCGCGTCACGCTCACGTACTGGCCCGGTTCGAAGCCGCCTGCGCTCGCGCCGTCGGCCGGCGCCAGATAGAACGAGGTGATTTCGTCGCTCTCGACCTGTTTGCGCATGACCTTGAACGGACGGAAGCCGCTCCACGACGCGGCTTCATAAAGCTTCGCCTCCGCGCCGATCATGATGTTCGCGAGCTGCTCGTAGGCCACGGCCCAGGCGTCGAGCGTCTGCTGATCGACCGCTTCGCCGAGTACGTCGACGACCGCACCCAGCAAATGCCGACCGACGATCGGATAGTGCTCCGGACGGATGTTCAGACTCGCGTGCTTGTGCGCGATGTGCGTGACCGCGCCGCCGAGCGCGCCCAGATTGTCGATGTTCGCCGCGTATGCATAGACTGCGCGCGCGAGCGTTTCGGGCTGGCTGCCGCTCTTCTGGTGCGTCTGGTTGAAGATGTTCTTCAGTTCCGGATGCGCGTTGAACATGCGCTGGTAGAAGTGCTTCGTGATCGTCGTGCCGTGTTCGGCGAAAACGGGCGCGGTGGCCTTGACTCGGGCAATCTGGTCGGCGGTGAGCGCAGTCATGTGCGGCTTCTCCTCGTTAAAGATGCATGTACGATACATGTTTAACGAGGACGCGCTAACCCAGGCATTTTGTCGCACCCCGGCGGAGGTGATTCGACGCGTCCGTGAAAATTAAGGGCGCGATCTTTGAGGTGATCCCAGCAGGGTGCGGCGGCGTTCGCGCCGGTGTTGAGACATCCGCGCGCTCGCTGCGCGTTTTAGCTCATTCGTTTGAAAATTCAGCACCGCGTGCAGCGCCGCGGTCGTGACGCCAGTACACATCGTCGCCGCCCGCCGCGCGGTTGAGCACGCGCGAGAGCACGAACATCAGGTCCGAAAGCCGGTTCACGTAACGGCGCGGCGCCGCTTCGATCGACGCGCCCGACTCGCCGAGCGCCACGATCGCCCGTTCCGCGCGACGGCAGACCGTGCGGCACACGTGCGCGAGCGCGGCGGGACGCGAGCCGCCCGGCAGAATGAATTCCTTGAGCGGCGGCAGCGTGGCGTTCCAGGCCGCGAGCCATTCGTCGAGGCGGGCCAGATGCGTGTCGGTCACCATCGTGTGGCCGGGCATGCAAAGTTCGCCGCCCAGATCGAACAGGTCGTGCTGGATCGCGACGAGCGCGGCGCGGACGTCGTCGGGCAGCGGCTCGCACAGCAGCACGCCAATCTGCGAATTGAGTTCGTCGACGTCGCCGATCGCCGCAATACGCGCGTCGTCCTTGCTGACGCGGCTGCCGTCGCCGAGTCCCGTCGTGCCGTCGTCGCCGGTGCGCGTGGCGATCTTGCTCAGGCGATTGCCCATCGTGATTCTCCCAATACGTGGATAGCGTGGATACCGTTGATGCCTTTAATGCGGTGCGCAAAACCCGTCGCCAATCGACCGGATTGCGGCCGCATTCGTGCGGGTCATTATAGGTAGGACCGCGCGGTCCGCCGCCCGCCCGCCGTGCAGCGCAGCATGCGCCCGCGCACGCCGACCGGGGCGCAAACGCGTACGCGAACGTTCAGCGTAAAATGAATCGCACCAGTTAGCACGACCCACACGCATAGAGGCCGGTCTGCGCGATCGGCCACGCCAACGAAGGAGACACCCGCGTGAATCATCCCGCGCCGCCGGCCCTCGCACGCCGCCCGTTCCCCGCCGAACTCCTCGACGCCTTGCGCAGCACATTCGGCGAGCGCGTCTCGACCGCCGAAGCCGTGCGCGCCCACCATGGCCGCGACGAGTCGCGTTTCGACCCGCAACTGCCCGACGCCGTGGTCTTCGCGCAGAGCACCGAAGACGTGCAAACCGTCGTCAAGCTGTGCGCGCGCCACCAGGTGCCAATAATTCCGTACGGCAACGGCTCCTCGCTCGAAGGCCATCTGCTGGCCGTGCAAGGCGGCGTATCGATCGACCTCTCGCAGATGAACCGCGTGCTTTCGATCAACGCCGAGGATCTCACCGTCACCGTCGAACCCGGCATCTCGCGCAAGCAGCTCAATGAAGCGCTGCGCGACACCGGCCTGTTCTTCCCGATCGACCCGGGCGCGGATGCGAGCATCGGCGGCATGTCGGCCACGCGCGCCTCGGGCACCAACGCCGTGCGCTACGGCACGATGCGCGAGAACGTGCTGGGCCTGACCGCCGTGCTCGCGGACGGCCGCGTGATCAAGACCGGCACGCGCGCGCGCAAGTCGTCGGCGGGCTACGACCTCACGCGCCTGTTCGTGGGCTCCGAAGGCACGCTGGGCGTGATCACCGAAATCACCGTGCGCCTGTATCCGCAGCCGGAAGCGGTGTCGGCGGCGGTGTGCGCGTTTCCCTCGATGGCCGAAGCCGTGCGCGCAGTGATCGAAACGATTCAGATGGGCGTGCCGATCGCGCGCGTGGAGTTCATCGACGCGCTCGCCGTGCGCGCGATCAACAAGCATTCGAACCTCGGTCTGCGCGAGAAGCACACGCTGTTCTTCGAGTTTCACGGCACCGAAGCGGGCGTGGCCGAGCAGGCGCAAACCGTGCAGGAACTGGCAGCGCAAAACGGCGGCGAAGGTTTCGAATGGGCCACGCGCCCCGAAGATCGCAGCCGCTTGTGGAACGCACGTCACAGCGCCTACTTCGCGATGCTGCAACTGAAGCCCGGCTGCCGCGCCGTGACCACCGACGTCTGCGTGCCGATCTCGCGCCTCGCCGAATGCGTGGTGGAAACCGAAGCCGACCTGAAGGCCTCGGCGCTGCCCTGCCCGATCGTGGGCCACGTGGGCGACGGCAACTTCCACGTGGCGATCCTGATCGACCCCGACAAGCCCGAGGAAATCGACGAGGCCGAACGCCTGAACCATCGCATCGTGCAGCGCGCGATCCGCATGGACGGCACCTGCACGGGCGAGCACGGCGTGGGTCTGCACAAGATGGACTTCCTCGTGGAAGAGCACGGCGCCGATACCGTCGACACCATGCGCGCCATCAAGCATGCGCTCGATCCGCATAATCTGATGAATCCCGGCAAGATCTTCAGCTGGGCAGCGTAAGCTGGCGTGTCGATGCAAGCGTCGCAATGCGAGGCGCGCCGCGAGACGCGCGCCCGCAAAGACTGCAGCGGCTGACACGGCTGCGGCCAGCGCAGTAGCATCGGCTGCTACCGCCGCCGCACGCGGCGAACCCCACGAGCAGGAGGAGACATGAACGCACCCGAGGCGAAGATGCCCGAACTCTCGCCCGAAGCCCTCGCGCAGCGGCAGCGCGAGGTGGTTCAGGCACTGATGGCGGTGCTGCCCGCGCATTGCCTGCTGCACCGGGAAGAAGACACCGTGGCCTACGAGTGCGACGGCCTCGCGGCCTACCGGCGCCTGCCGCTCGCGGTGGCGTTGCCGGAAACCGAGTCGCAGGTCCAGCGCATCGTGCAGATCTGCCGACGCCTCGACGTGCCGATCGTGCCGCGCGGCGCAGGCACGGGCCTGTCCGGCGGCGCCATGCCGATCCGCCACGGCATCGTGCTTTCGCTCGCGCGCTTCAAGCGCATTCTCGAAGTCGATCCTTACGCGCGCACGGCCACCGTGCAGCCAGGCGTGCGCAATCTGGCAGTTTCCGAGGCGGCCGCGCCGTATGGCCTCTATTACGCGCCCGATCCCTCGTCGCAGATCGCCTGCACGATCGGCGGCAATGTCTCCGAAAACTCGGGCGGCGTGCACTGCCTCAAGTACGGCCTCACCGTGCATAACGTGCTGCGCGTGCGCGCGGTCACGATGGACGGCGAGATCGTGGAATTCGGCTCGCTCGCGCTCGACGCGCCGGGGCTCGATCTGCTCGCGGTCATGATCGGCAGCGAAGGCATGTTCGCGATCGTGACCGAAGTGACGGTCAAGCTGATCCCGCGTCCGCAGACCGCGCAGGTCATCATGGCGAGCTTCGACGACGTGGTGAAAGGCGGCGACGCCGTGGCCGGCATCATCGCCTCCGGCATCATTCCCGCCGGGCTCGAGATGATGGACAAGCCCGCCACGCGCGCCGTGGAGGAATTCGTGAAAGCGGGCTACGACCTCGACGCGGCCGCGATCCTGCTGTGCGAAGCCGACGGCACGCCCGAGGAAGTCGCCGACGAAATCGCGCGCACGACCGTGGTGTTGCGCGAACACGGCGCGACGCGTATCCAGATCTCGCGCACCGAGGAAGAACGTCTGCGCTTCTGGTCGGGCCGCAAGAACGCCTTCCCCGCCGCCGGACGCATCTCCCCCGACTATTACTGCATGGACGGCACGGTGCCGCGCCGCGCCATCGGACCGCTGCTCGCGCGCATCCACGAAATGGAGGCGCAGTACCGACTGCGCTGCATCAACGTGTTCCACGCGGGCGACGGCAACATGCACCCGCTGATCCTCTTCAACGGCAACGATCTCGACGAATGGCACCGCGCCGAGGCCTTTGGCGCCGATATCCTCGAAACCTGCGTCGAACTGGGCGGCACGGTCACGGGCGAGCACGGCGTGGGGATCGAAAAGATCAATTCGATGTGCGTGCAGTTCTCGCCCCAGGAGCGTGACGCGTTCCATGCCGTGAAGCACGCGTTCGATCCGGCGGGCCTGCTCAATCCCGATAAAGGCATCCCCACGCGCGCGCGCTGCGCCGAATACGGCCGCATGCACGTGCGCGGCAATCTGCTGCCGCATCCCGACCTGCCGCGTTTCTGAGCCGCGCGCCGAGGCGGGCGCGCGCCACGCTTCGGCGGCTTCATCGCACCTGTGCGGCAGCAGCCACACGGGACGATGCGGGCTTGCACGCGGCTGCACTCGCCGGATCGGCCCGCTCGCCATGCGCGGCGCATGCGCCTTGCGAGGTGTCATGCGCGCCGGATGACGCCCCGGATCACGCCCCTTCGCGAGCGCGCGCCATGCGGGCCTGCCCCGGGTTGTCAGCACGGGGCGCGTCAGTACAATCGAACGAACCACAACGACAAACGCGCCATGGACGACATGGAAGAGGACGACATCGTCGCGAGCTGGTCCGAGCGCATTCGCGCGGCGACCGCCGACGGCCAGCCGCTGCGTATTCGCGGCGGCGGCACGAAAGACTGGTATGGCCAGGCGCTCGAAGGCGAGGTGCTCGACACGCGCGCGCATCGCGGGATCGTCGCCTACGATCCCGCCGAACTGGTGGTTACGGCGCGCGCGGGCACGCCGCTGCTGGAGATCGAGCAGGCGCTGGCGGCGCGCGGCCAGATGCTGGCGTTCGAGCCGCCCCATTTCGGCGCTCAGGCCACGCTCGGCGGCTGCGTTGCCGCGGGCCTCACCGGGCCGCGGCGGGC
>NZ_JAAGPN010000137.1:0-22045 GCF_017104805.1 Paraburkholderia sp. Ac-20347
ACCCTGCTGAAAGCGCGCGCGGCGCACCGGCCGCACCAAAGTACCAGCGTCGGCGCTTTGCCCGCGCGCCGCACCGTCGCGGGGCATGCGCCTGCGCGCCCCGGAACGCCCGTCCGGCGGCCTTTCCAGCCGATTCGGCGGGGCGCGCCGCGCAACGCCCGTTCCCAAAAAGTGCCAGCGAATCTGCAATTTGTATAGGGACAAGTCCGCGCCCCGGGCCTATCTTCCTATCAGCCTGGCGGTTTGCGCTTTGCTGTGACGCTGATAAAAAATGGAGACTAGTACTGTGCGTTCTTCGCTTCAGTTGAAAACGAAAATCCTGACTTGCCTTTCTCTTGCCACCGCCGTCGCGCTCGCTCACGCAGCGGAACCCGCGACGACGACCAAAGGCGACCTGCTGATTTACCGGATCGGCCCGACCACCTCGGAACTCTACGTCGCCAATGCCGACGGCAGCGACGAACATCGGCTCATTCAGTCCGATGGCTTCGATTATCACGG
The DNA here is from genome assembly GCF_017104805.1 of Paraburkholderia sp. Ac-20347. Taxonomy (NCBI): domain Bacteria; kingdom Pseudomonadati; phylum Pseudomonadota; class Betaproteobacteria; order Burkholderiales; family Burkholderiaceae; genus Paraburkholderia; species Paraburkholderia sp. Ac-20347. The sequence continues at coordinate 502 of NZ_JAAGPN010000137.1, forward strand.
CGCATTTTCGGCGGACGGCAAATGGGTCGTCTTTACGTCCGAGCGCGACGGCCTCGGCCATGCGAGCCTGTATCGCGTGCGGGTGGACGGCACGGGCCTGCAGCGCCTGACCGACTGGACCGGCATCAGCGACGCCGCGGTCTTCAACCCGACCGATTCGAATGTCATCGCGTTCGTCTCTTCGCGTCGCGGCAAGAATACGTGGGGCACCACGAATATCTGGACGCTCAACATCAAGACCGGCGCGCTGCATAACGTGACCGGCAACATCAAGTTCGATCCGGACAAGCCGCACAGTTTCTTCCGTCCGTCGTGGTCGCCGGATGGCAAGTGGATTGCGCTGTCGTCGGATATCGGCAGCGAATGGCGCGGGCACAATCTGCCGGTCGGCTGGGAGCGCACCCAGGAAGGCAGCATCTACGAAATCCATCCGGATGGCACGGGCTTCAAGCAGATTTCCGCGCGCGCCGGTTATACCGAAGGTTCGCCGTCGTGGTCGCAGGACAGCAAGCACGTCGTGTTCTACGAAACGCCGGTCGAATCCACCTGGGGCGCACACCGTCCCGAGGCCATCGGCAAGGTCGAGACGCAGATCGTGCAGGTCGACGTGGCGACGGGCGAGCGCAAGGAACTGACGAGTTCGCCGGGCTTCAAGGTGTTCCCGCAGTACGTGGGCGCGAACGACGTCGCCTGGCACATCAAGAACGGCCCGCAGGAAGGCCTCTATACGACGAGCGGCCAGTCGCGCGTGACGGCGGGCAGCGGCATTCGCTCGCCGCATTATTCGGCGGACGGCAAGAAGGTCGTCTACGAGAAAGTGGTGTACGCAAAGCCGTTCCACCCGAACGGCACGCCGCTTTACAGCTTCGATCGCCAATGGAACTACCGTTTCGTCGACGTGTTCCCGCAACTCTCGCTTGACGGCAAGTCGCTCGTGTACACGGAGAAGGCGGTGGGTTCGTCGATCGTGGTGTCGAACGCCGACTTCAGCGATGCGCGCCATATCTACGATCCGGCCACCAGCGGTCTCGATCCGAAGATGATTCAAATGGGCCTCGCGGGCGCGTTCCAGCCGACCTGGTCGCCGGACAAGCAATGGGTGGCGTTCGGCGTGGGCGGCTGGTTCTTCACGCGCAATCACATGCCGGGCCAGATCATGCGCATCAAGGCCGATGGCAGCATGAACGGCAAGCCGGAAGTGCTGACCGACGGCAAGGAGAACGCGGGCTTCCCGAGCTATTCGCCGGACGGCACGCGCATCGTCTACCGCGTGTGGAGCGATACGGACAAGGGCTTGCGGATCCTCGACCTCGAAACGCACAAGACCACGGTGCTGACCACCGAGCCGGACAATCTGCCTGGCTGGTCGCCGGACGGCAAGCGGATCGTGTTCACGCGCAAAGAAGTCAACCCGACTGATCCGAACAAGTTCCACTACGACGTGTACACGATTCATCCGGACGGCTCCGACGTGCAGCGCGTCACGCCGCCGGGTTCGAATCAGGCGCATGCGACGTGGACCTGGGACGGCCGCATTGCGTACAGTTCGGGCGAATATGGCTTCCGCGACGAACTCTCGCTCTACGACGACACGTTCCAGCCCGACGGCCAGAACTGGGTGATGAATGCGGACGGTAGCGATCGTCATGCGATTACCGACACGCTGTGGGAAGATTCGATGCCGCTCTATATCCCGCGGCAATAAAGACGCACTGAAGTTTTAAAGCGTAAAGGCACCGTGCCCGGGCACGGTGCCTTTTTGTTTTCATCGCGTCCTTATCGATGCAATAGCATCGGAATCCTGATTAATTAAAAAACGCCGTGAAAATGCCCGCGATCGGGAACGGAGCGCGAATCCAGACTTACCCGAATGGCCCCTCGGATCGCTAAAAAGTGCCAGCGAAAATCACTTTTGTGTAAAGGCAACCACGCTGCTATCGCTTAAATTGCGTATCACCGCAGCCCGGCTTTGACCAACGCGATTCACGCAACTTCACGAAATGCGTTGCCGGCGGTGCGAAAAATCGAGTCGAAAATCGACCGCGTCTTGCATATCGACAAATATGGAAGGAGACATGAAAAAATCAAACGCTACCCGCATGCCGATGTTGGGTGTGGCTTTCGTCGGCTTGCTGGCTGGTGCGGGAGTCGCCCATGCAGCGGATCCGTCATCGAGCACATCGAATCCTTCGACTGCATCGAATTCATCAAATTCATCGAGCACCGCTCAGGTTGCCCAGGCCACTCAGGTCGCCCAGGCGGGCGGTTCCGTGTCCAACGCAGCGCCCATGACGCTCTCGCAGGCGAGCACCGTGACGGCGCCCCTCTCGCCGCCGCCGAGCCTCTACACGCCGCCGACTTCGTGGAACGACACGTATATCGGCTATCGCGTGGGCACCAACTTCTACTATCCCGGCGTGCGCACGGCATCTAATGCGCCGGCCAAGATCACGCAGAACATCGGCTATCTGACGACCACGGGCGGCTTCAAATACGGTAGCTACGCGTTCAACGTGGACTACCTCGTTTCGAGCATGGCGAACCCGGAAGCGGGACCGACCAACGCGTACGGTTATCCGACCCCAGGTTCGGGCGGCGCGCAGGAAGTCTATAGCGTGGGCCGCGTCACGCTCAGCGCGAGCAAGATTTTCGGCCGGCCGTTTTCGTATGGCGTCATGCGCGACTTCGGGCTGACCGTGGGCTATGAATTCGGCACCAAGAACGACGCATACGCAGAACGGGCTCGCATGCTGGTGGTCGGTCCGACCATCGACTTCGCGATTCCGAACGGCTTCTGGAACGTCACGCTCGGCGTTCGCACCGAGAGCAATCACGACGGCATCACGAATGTCGAAGTGCATTTCAACCCGGCGGTTCACCTCGAAAGTTCGTGGCTCTACGCGTTCCGTCTCGGTCCCGTGCCGCTGGTGTTCAAGGGTTTCGCAAGCGTCACCGGTCCGAAGGGCAAGGATGGTTTCGGCGTGTCGACCACGACGGAATTCCTGACTCGCGCCTATCTGCTGGCCGACGTCGGCTCGTTCGTCGGTCATCCGCGCACGGCCTACATGGGTCTGGGCTACGAATACTGGCACAACATGTACGGCACGCGTTCTTCGGAACAGCCGGGCACGACGCAGACGTCGGTCCCGATGTTCGTGGCGGAACTCCACTTCTGATCGGCTCGCGAGTCAAACGGCCATCGTCACCCAGGGGGCCGGGGGCGATGGTCCGCAGCGTGATCGGACTGGCGCCGATGAAAATCGACAATAAAGAGAGGAATGGGAATGATGAAGAAGCGACTCACAGGCATCGCGCCGCTGAAGGCCTCGGGCCTTGTTTTAACGCACTGGTGACATTGCAGAGGTCCATGACGTGTCCGCTCTCGACTCGTACCTGCAGACCAACCTGAAGGCGCGCCATCTGCGCCTGCTCGTGGCGATCGACACCTATCGCAATCTGACTCAGGTCGCCGACGTCACGAACGTGACGGTGCCGGCCATTTCCAAGTCCCTCACCGAACTCGAACGCGGGCTCGGCCTCACGCTGTTCACGCGCACGGCGCGCGCGCTCGTGCCGACGCAATACGGCGATTGCCTGATCCGCCACGCGCGCGAACTGCTGACCAATCTGAATCAGACTCGCGACGAACTGAAGGCGTTGAGTTCCGGCACCGAAGGCAAGATCCATATCGGCATGTTGCCGGCCTCGGCCTCGGTGTTGCTGCCGCAGGCGCTGAGTCTGCTCAAGCAGCGCTCGCCGGGCACCAACGTGATGGTGACCGAAGGCACGACGGCGTCGCTGCTGCCCGAACTCTGGCAAGGCCATCTCGATCTCGTGGTGGGCCGCCTGCCGCCGCCCGATACGCTCGGCAGTTTCGAAGAACGCGAACTGCTCGAAGAACCCGTGACGCTGATGGTGGGCCGCCATCACCCGCTCGCGCGCAAGAAGCATCTGAACTGGTCGGATCTGCGTCCCTTCCCGTGGATCTTGCCGCCGCCCGGTTCGATATTGCGCGACCCGCTGGAACGCGCGCTCGAAGCGCATGACGTGCCGCTGACGAACAACTACATCGAGACGCTTTCGATGCACGTCGCGCGCGTGCAGCTGCAAATTTCCGACTTCATCGCCGTGATGGCGGGCACGCCTGGCGGCGACGCGGCGCAGCCGTTTCACACGCTGCCCTTGCGCCTGCCGCGTCTGCTTCGGCCCGCCGGTGTGCTGTGGAATCGCAATCGCGGCTTGACGCCTGGCGCGCGGCGCATGCTGTCGTGCCTGGAAGAGATTGCCCAGCAGCTGGAAGCGGGGGCGGTGAGCCCGCGCGCGTTGTCGGCGGTCTCTCTGGCCACCGGCTGACTCACCCTCGAATTCATTCAATACACGGAAACGCAGCGTTTGTTTTCCGCACGGACCACACCATGATCATCGATTGCCACGGTCACTTCACGACCGTTCCCGCTTCGTTCCGCGACTGGCGCGCGAAGCAGATCGCCGCCGCCAACGATCCGGCCAACGCACCGCCGCTCTCGGGCGCTCACGTGAGCGACGACGAAATCCGCGAAGGCGTCGGCAACGGCCAGTTGCGCCTGCAAAAAGAGCGTGGCGGCGACCTCACGCTGTTCTCGCCGATCGCCGGCCTGATGAGCCATCACCTCGGCAACGAGCGCACCAGCCTCGAATGGGCCGAGGTGTCGAACAACCTCGTGCGCCGCGTCTGCGATATCTATCCGGACAACTTCGTGCCGGTCTGCCAGCTGCCGCAATCGCCGCTCGCGCCGCCGAAGAATTCCGTCGCGGAACTGCGCCGCTGCGTCGAGGAAATGGGCTTTGTCGGCTGCAATCTGAATCCGGATCCGAGCGGCGGTTACTGGACCGGCAAGCCGATGACGGACCGCGAGTGGTATCCGCTGTACGAAGCGCTCTGCGATCTCGACGTGCCCGCGATGATTCACGTGGCCGCGTCGTGCAACGCCTGCCATCACGGCACCGGCGCGCATTATCTGAACGCCGATACGTCGGTTTTCATGCAGCTGCTGCAAGGGAATGTGTTCAAGGACTTCCCGACGCTGCGTCTCGTGATTCCGCACGGCGGCGGCGCGGTGCCGTATCACTGGGGCCGTTATCGCGGCATGTCGCTGGAAATGATGGATCGTCCGCTCGAAGGTCTGCTGAACAACATCTTCTTCGACACCTGCGTGTATCACCATCCGGGCGTGGAACTGCTCACCAAGGTCGTGCCGACGAGCAACGTGCTGTTCGGCTCGGAAATGATCGGCGCCGTGCGCGGTCGGGATCCGGATACCGGCGAGTATTTCGACGACACCAAGCGCTACGTCGACGCCTGCGACGCGCTGAGCGACGCCGACCGTCACGCGATTTTCGAAGGCAACGCGCGCCGCGTGTATCCGCGCCTCGATGCGCTTCTCAAGTCCCGCGGCCTGTAATCGCGCCCGCCATGAACGACATCGACATGCGTCCTGCGCGACGGCTCGCTCGCCGCGCACCGCGATCCGGCGAACGGCGAGCATGAAACTGGTCCATCAACTGCCGTTGGCACTGGGCGCCGCGTTGCTGGTTGCCGCGGGCGCGGGGCTGTTTGGCGTGCTGCAGATGAACCGCGCCGCGCACACCTATGAGCGCCTCGTTTCGGTCGACGATGCGCAGGCGCGCGCGGTCGATGACGCGCTGGTCGCGTTCAAGAACCAGGTGCAAAACGGCAAGGATATTCTGGTGCGCGGCAAGGACCCGGCGCACTTCCAGAAGTACTGGGGCGCGTTCGAGAAATACGAAGCGACGGCGCAGGGCATCACGGAAAAGCTGGCGCGCGAGTTGCCGCCCGGCGAAGCGCGCGGGAAGATCGAACGCTTCAACGTGTTGCACAAGCAGATGGGCGTGGCGTTTCGCGCGGCGCTCGGCAAGTTCGAAGCGTCGGGCTTCGATATCGCGGTGGGCGACCGGGCGATCGACGGCCTCGATCGCGATTCCGCCGTGACGTTGCGCGAATCCGGCGAAGCGATCGTCGCGCAGACTGCTGCCGCCATTGGCCGGGCGAAAGCGGCGCAAACGCGCGCGATGATCGAAAGCGTGAGCGTCATGGCGATCATCGTGCTCGCCGGCATTGCCGCCGCGCTGAAGTTTTCGCAGGCGATCACGCGCAAGCTCGGCGGCGAACCCGACGACGCATGCGAGGCCGCGCGCCAGATATCGCGCGGCAATCTCGACGTCGACTTTCATGTGCGTCCCGGCGACGACGACAGCCTCATGGCCGCGATGCGCGCGATGACCGGTTCGCTCGCAGGCATCGTCGAGCAGGTGCGGATGAGCAGCGACGCTATTGCGACCGGTTCGGCGCAAATCGCGTCCGGCAACGCGTATCTGAGCCAGCGCACCGAGGAGCAGGCGAGCGCGCTGCAGCAAACCGCGGCCTCGATGGAGCAGTTGAGCGCGACGGTCAAGCAGAACGCTGCGAATGCGCTCGAAGCGAGCGAGCTTGCAACGGGCGCGTCGTCGATTGCCGTGCAGGGCGGCAGCGTCGTGGGCGCGATCGTCGAGACGATGAAGGGCATCAACGAGGGCTCGCGCAAGATTGGCGAGATTATCGGCATCGTCAACGACATCGCGGCGCAAACCAATATTCTCGCGCTGAACGCGGCAGTGGAAGCGGCGCGCGCCGGTGAGCAGGGGCGCGGGTTCGCGGTCGTCGCGACCGAGGTGCGCTCGCTCGCCAAACGCAGCGCGCAGGCGGCGCACGAGATTCGCGCGTTGATCGTGTCGAGCGTGGATCGCGTCGATCGGGGCAGCGCGCTCGTCGACGAAGCGGGCGCGACGATGACGCAGGTCGTCGAGGCGATTCAGCGCCTGAGCGTGCTGGTTGCCGAGATCAGCCACGCGAGCGGGGAGCAAAGCGCGGGCGTGGGACAGGTCGGCGAAGCGGTGAACCAGATGGATCAGAGCACGCAGCAAAACGCGGCGCTGGTCGAAGAAAGCGCCGCTGCCGCCGAGAGCCTGAAACAACAGGCCGACAATCTGGTCGGTTGCGTCGCGCAGTTCAGGCTGTGAGGCGATGAGCGTGGCCGTGCTTTCCGTCACCCGCGCTGCGAAATTATCTCCGTGCTTCGGTTCGAAACTGACTGGGCGTCTGTCCGACTTCGCGGCGAAAGAAGCGCGTGAAATAGGCGGCATCCGCGAAGCCGAGCCAGAACGCAATCTGCTCGACCGACATATCGCCGAAAATGAGTTCGCGTTTCGCTTCGGTAATAATGCGCGCGTGAATCATTTTGGTCGGGCTTTTTTCCTTCGCGGAGGCGCACGCGGCGCGCAATTGCACCAGCGAAACCGCGAGCATCGACGCATAGTCCTGAAGCGGCAGATTGCTGCGGTAATGCTCGTCGATCAGTTTGCGGAAACGCTCGACGAGGCGCACGTCGTGACGCGGCATGCTGTCGTGCGTGGGCGGTTCGAGGCGCGCGGTGCGAATCAGCGCAAGCAGCAGCATCGTGAGCAGGGCTTCGGTGCCCGCGATCTGGCCGACCGCATTCGATTCGATTTCGTGTTTCAGGCGCTGAACGATGGCGTAGATCTCGTTGGCGGCATCGGCGCAATGCGTGAACGGAATCATGCGCGGCGCGGACCAGAGCGCGATGAACTCGCGCAGCTTCGCGTTGACCTGTGTGAGCCAGGACACTTCGATCGTGACGACCCAGCGGTCGACGTCGACCTTGTAATCGAGTCCGTGGATGCAGTCGGTGGGCACGATCAGCGCGCAGGGGCCTTGAAACGCGACGCTGCGGCCTTCGAGATTCATGACGCCGCAGCCGTTGCGTACGAAGATCAATTGGCCGTAGCCCGGATGTGCGTGCGGTTCGGTGCGCCATCGCCCGCGCTCGGTCACGTGGCCGACATGCACGAACCAGTTGTCCTCTTCGCGCTGCTCGACATAGAGCCGAACTTTGGGGACCGCGCCGACGCGGCGTTCGCCGGGTGTGATGCGAGGGGGATTACTGATTATTACGCCGTGCGTCATGCTGTCTCCTGAACGGCCAGTCTTGCGCGGCCGCCATTGCATTTGGAACTTCGCCTGTACGCAGCGCCTTTCAGGCAAGGCACGCGGGCGACTTTCTCTACTGTCTCGATTGGCGCCTTAATAAAAGCGCTGTAAATATCGTCATATCTTTGCACAAACCGCGTGACAGGCGAATGGCGATATACCCCGAGCGCCGTGTTTTAGTTTTCAGAGCGGGCCCTGTTTTTCTTTGTCGCGCATGCGTTGCCGCCTTACGTTTTCTCGTCGAAGGCTTTCGCTGCATGCAAGGCTGGCGGCGTTGCGGCGATGATCGTCGCACGTGAGTACGATTTTGCGGATCATCGGTTTGGACTGCGATGGATCGCAGCGGACACGAGGCGCGATCGGGGCGCGATCATCGCCCGATCACGGCGCGTCGTTGCAAGAATCGCCGCACGCGGCAGCAAAAGACAAAAAAATATCGTACGATATGTTTTTCGATAATTCAGACCGACGCGCCTGCGTACTGACCCGCTGACCGTATGACCCCTTCGTCACCCGCCAAGGCTTTGCCTCCCGCCGCTCGCGTGCGCGCGATCATGATTCTCGTCACCGGCGCGCTCTTCATGGAGATTCTCGACGGCACCGTGATCGCCACGGCGCTGCCCGCGATGGCGCGATCGTTCGGCACCACGGCGGTCGCGCTGAACATCGGCGTGAGCGCGTACCTGCTCGCGCTCGGCGTGTTCGTGCCGGCGAGCGGCTGGGTCGTCGACCGCTTCGGCGCGCGACGCGTGTTCGCATTCGCGATCGCCTTGTTCACGCTGACGTCGGCGTTGTGCGGCTTCTCCAACGGCCTCGTGAGCTTCGTCGTCCTGCGCGTGATTCAGGGCATTGCAGGCGCGTTGATGGTGCCGGTCGGGCGGCTCGTGGTCATGCGCTCCACGCCGAAGGAGCGGCTCATGGCCGCGATGCAGTCGCTCATCTGGCCCGCGCTGATTGCGCCGGTGCTCGGGCCGCCGGTCGGCGGCTTTATCACGACGCATTTCGGCTGGCGCTGGATTTTCTACCTGAACGTGCCGATCGGTCTGATCGCGCTGGTCGTCGCGTGCTTCATCATTCCCGACGCGCGGGAAGCGCGTGAGCGCCGCTTCGACTGGGCCGGTTTCCTGCTGAGCGGCGCGGGAACGTTCACGCTGCTCACGGGCCTCGAACGCGCCGACGCGCGTCTCGACGCCATCGCCTTCACCATGCTCGCCGCTGGCATCGCGCTGCTGATCGTGGCGATTCGCCATTTGATGCGTGCGCGCGATCCGCTCGTCGATTTGTCCGCGTGTTCGATTCCGACTTTTCGCGCCGCGCTGCGCGGCGGTTCGCTCGCGCGCATGGCGATCGGCAGCGCGCCTTTTCTGTTGCCGTTGATGTTTCAGGTCGGTTTCGGTTACGACGCCTTTCATTCGGGTCTGCTCGTGCTCGCCGTGTTCGCGGGCAATCTCGCGATGAAGTCGGTCACCACGCCGATTCTGCAACGCTTCGGCTATCGCCCGGTCATGATCTGGAATGGCGTGTTCTGCGCGGTGTGCCTCGCGGCGTGCGCGTGGCTCCAGCAAGACACGCCCGTGGTTGTCACCGTGCTGCTGCTGTTTCTCGGCGGCATGACGCGTTCGATGCAGTTCACCGTGCTCGGCACGATTGCTTACGCCGATGTCGCGAAAGAACGCATGTCCGACGCGAACAGTCTCTTCAATACGGCTTCGCAGATCGCCATGGCGGCCGGCATTACGCTCGGCGCGCTGGGCGTGCGGCTCGGTCACTTCGTTGCGCTTCGCGCCGATTGGCACGGCAGCGGCATTGAGTACCGCGTGGCCTTCGTGCTGATCGGCATCGTGGCGCTGGGCAGTATCGTCGACGCGATTCGTCTGCCCAAGGGCGCCGCCGATCACTTCATTACGCGCTCGACGTAAGCATTTATCACGCTGCTTTTTTCTGAGCGAATAGAAGTCAAATTTCGGGGTATTGCTCGCGACCTTATCGATTTATTGACGCGTTATTCACGTTTTATTAACGCGATATCGTGTAGGCGCGGCGTAACTCGAAAAAGCATTGACTACTGTACTCATAGCGATCCCGTGTAACTGTGCCCGCTCGCATTGCGACCCCTTCGATATATTTCGTCGGGCACTTCGACCTGAATATCGCGGTTGAAGATGCTGAGCGTCATTCAGTCGATTCATTTTCGCATTATCGGATTGAGTCGATCGAATGCCACGGTGTCACGATGGTAGAAAGCTAGAGTCATGAATAACAGAAAGATCATCCTCACAGTCGCGGCGGGTTGTATCGGCACGGCAGCGCATGCACAAAGCAGTATCGCGCTTTACGGTCTGGTGGATTCCGGCATCACCTATGTCAACAATGCGGCGACGTCGTTCGGTCACGGCAGCCTGATCAAATACGGCGACGGCGTGGCGCAGGGGAGCCGTTGGGGCATTCGCGGAGCCGAAGATCTCGGCGGCGGCGCGAAAGCCATCTTCGTCCTCGAAAGCGGTTTTAGCAGCGGCGACGGTTCGGCTGCGCAAGGCGGCGCGCTGTTCGGTCGGCATGCCGCCGTCGGTATTTCGCAGGCAGGCGTGGGAGCGCTGACGTTTGGTCGGCAGTATTCGCTCTCCGATGAATATATCGGCGGCAATTACACGATGGGCAATCAGACCGTTGCGGGTAATTACGCTTTCCACATCAACGATCTCGATCAGCTCACTGCCAGCCGCATCAATAATTCGGTCAAATTCAGCAGCGCAAATTACGGCGGTCTGCAATTCGGCGCATTGTATGGATTTTCGAATCAGGCCGGGAGTTTCGCCGGCACGCCGACGACCACGGTGAATGGCGTGAAAACGCAGGGCTCGTCGAGCACCTATAGTTTCGGCGCCAATTATGCGCAGGGTCCGTTCGCCGCGGGCGCGGCCTATACGAATATCCGTTATCCCAATGGCGCGAGTCCGGCGTTCAGTGTCAGTGTCGCGAACCTGAATACGGGCGGTCTGCGCGATCTGCAGACTTTGGGTGTGGGCGCGCGATACAAACTCGCGCATCTCACCGTGTGGGGCAACTGGACGCGCACGTGGCTTTCGACGCTCACGAATACGGTTTCAACGTTCAATAACTACGAGATCGGCGGCAAATATGCCATTAGCCCGGCGCTGAGCGCGGGTCTGGGCTACACGTTCTCGCAGATGAGCGGCCAGTACGACGGCCGCTGGAATCAGATCAACAGCGCGCTCGATTACGCTTTGTCGAAGACGACCGACGTGTACGCCGTGGCTGTTTATCAGCGTGCATCGGGCCGTAACTATATCGACGGAAAGTGGGTGCCCGTGCAGGCGGAAATCGGTTCGAGCACGAGTTTCATCGGCAATTCGGGCACGGGCGCGCGCAGTCAGCTCGCTTTGCGAATCGGCTTGCGTCATAAGTTCTGAATGCGCGTCAAACGCGTCAACCGCATCAAACGCGATGAGCGCGTTTGAACGCCGAGAGCAGAATGAGCGGCATCGGCAGCGCGAGAAGCAGAATCCAGACTAGCACGTAGACCGATTGCAGCCCGTCATTCTGCAGATTGACGAACAGTTTGACGGGCACGCCCTGCGGAAAGTACGCGAACACCGCCGCGATGCCGAATTCGCCGATGGTTCTCACCCACGCAATGACGGCGCCGGTGGTGATGTCTCGCGCCGCGATGGGCAGACTCACCAGCCAGAATGTTTTCCATGGCGTGCAGCCCAAATCGTGTGCCGCTTCCTCGAGCGTCGACGGAATATTCTCGAAGGCCGTTCTGGAAGCCGTCACGAAATAAGCGAGACCGCCGTAGATCTGCGCGATGACGAATGCGGGCGCGTTGTTGTTGAGCGAGACGCCGAGATGGGACAGCAGCCTGCCGATCGGACCGTAAGGACCGTACGCGCTGACGAGCAGAATCCCCGTTGCGAGCGAGGGCGTGAGCAAGGAAAACAGCACGAGTATCTCGACCGATCGCGCGAGCCATCCTCTTGTTTTTGCCAGCCAGAACGACAGCGGCGTGCCCAGCACCACGATGATCGCCAGCGCGCACGTGCTGAGGCTGAACGAGACGCGCACGGCTTCCCAGTCGCCATAGGCGGCATCGAGACGACGCCAGTGCGTCTCCCAGATCAAGGCAAGAAAGGGCACCGCGATAATCGTGAGTGCCGGCAGGCGTAGCGCCCAGCCGAGCAAGCGATGATGCTTGCGGCCGAGCGCGCTCAGGTGTGACGCCATCGGCTTAATGAAGCGTGTCGCCCTTGGGTTGGCCGTATCCCTTCTGTTTGAAAATCGCCTGCCCGCTCGGGCTCAGTGCGAAAACCGCGAACTTCTCCGCTTCCACCGGATGCGGCGCATTCTTCAAGACCGCCACATAAAAGACGAGCGGCTGAGGCGTCAGGGTTTTCAAGTCGCCGTGCGGATTGCGGATATCGAAAGAGACGGTGTCGTACCAGTCTTTCGCATAAGCCGGATTGCTCAAATTGATCTGGTCGGGCAGCGGAATATAAGGAAGCCCCGCCGATTTGACGGCGCTTTCATATCCGGACGACGCATCGACCTGACCGGCTTCGAGGCGCGTCAGCAGGCCGCCTTCTGCAAAGACTTCCTGCGGATTCTCCACGTCGCCGAGGACTTTGTTCGCGAGACCCGGCTGCTTGTAATAGCGCTCGGCGAGATGCATCGTGAAGATAATGTTCTGGCCTTGCGGGTCGATCCTCGCGTCCGTGCGGCCAAAGCGCAGACCCGGTTGCGCGAGCACTTCCCACCACGGCTTGGCGCCGTTCGATTGGCTGCGGGCGAGTTGCTGCGCGTAGGGGCTTTTCGGGTTGTACGCGATCACCATGCTCGTGCTGGCGACAGGGATGGCTTCGTCGATGAGTCCCGCGCGCTTCAGAATGTCCATCGGACCCGGCGTGATCGAAAAGAACACGTCGGCGACGAGTTTTTTCGAAGCGAGCAGCCGGGCCATGCCATAAGCGCCTTCGCCTTGTCCCTGGTATTGCACGTTATTCGCCTTCGCGAAGGCCGGCCCGAGGCCCTGGTCCATCACGACGCCCATCGAGCCGGCGTAGGTGACTCTCACGGCGTCCTCCGCGTGGGCGGTGCCGAAAGACAGGGCGAAGGCGGCGGTGGACATCCACGCGGCGAGTGTTGATTTCATGCTTTTCCTTAGGTCGTGCAGTGACATGCGAGAGGCGGTTTAGCCGAATTCAATGTAAAGCGCCGATTGCATCGCGGACGATTACAGTTCGAGGATTTCGCGCGAACTACAGTGGGGAATGAGACGGGATGCGCACGGTTTTCTATACGCTATCCGGCGTGAAGGAAATGTGAGCGATGGGGCATTCGCTCGATCGGCAGATGACGAAACCCGATGGTCTTTCCGTTCACTCGCTCACTTCCTCAGCCCAAAACGAACATCAGACGAACACATTCGAAAGCTGAATGTGTTCGTTTTGTCGCCTGATCGGCGTCGATCCGCCTCGCATCGCGCGTCTTCCTTACCGCCGCTTTCCGCGTTTCTTCCGGGAAAACCCCTAAATTTCCGCCGATTCTGCGCCAATTCGGCCGTATTTCCCGCATTTCGCCTGCGCCCGCCAAAACGAACTTTACTTTTTCGATTTTGTTCGTTAGATTTCGGATTCGAACATTTCGGGTTCGCCCATGGCGACATGGGTCGCAAGGCGATCCGGCACTCAATCTCGCGACGACCGCGTCGCACCAGGTGCCGCATCGGCCACTATCAGGAAACGCAGGTGACTCAAGAGAATCGGTACGATCTGCTCGTCGTGGGCGGCGGGATCAACGGCGCGGGCATCGCGCGCGACGCAGCCGGGCGCGGCCTGTCCGTGCTCCTTTGCGAACAGGACGACCTCGCCTCGCACACGTCGTCGGCCAGCACCAAGCTGATTCACGGCGGTCTGCGCTATCTCGAGTACCGCGAGTTCGGTCTCGTGCGCAAGGCGCTGCAGGAGCGCGAAACGCTGCTGCGCGCCGCGCCGCACATCATGTGGCCGCTGCGTTTCGTCATGCCGCACATGCCGAATCTGCGCCCCGCGTGGCTCATCCGCCTCGGCCTCTTTCTCTACGATCACCTCGCGAAGCGCGAACTGCTGCCGGGCTCGCGCGGCATCGACATGCGTCGTCACGCGGCCGGCGCACCGCTGATCGACTCGATCAAGCGCGGCTTCGTCTATTCGGACGGCTGGGTGAACGACGCGCGTCTCGTCGTGCTCAACGCGCTCGACGCGCAGGAACGCGGCGCACGTATTCTCACGCGCACGCAACTCGTGGACGCGCGCCGCGTGAAGCACGAGCAGGGCGGCGAATGGCTCGCCACGCTGCGTCGCGCCGACGGCAGCACCTTCGACGTGCGCGCGCGCGCCATCGCCAACGCGGCCGGTCCGTGGGTGGGCGAGGTGCTGCACGGCGCGCTCGGACAAGGCGCGCAACACAGCGTGCGGCTCGTGAAGGGCAGCCATATCGTGACGAAGCGTCTGTTCGATCACGACCACGCGTACATTTTCCAGAACCCGGACAAGCGCATTATTTTCGCGATTCCGTACGAGCACGACTTCACGCTGATCGGCACCACGGACGTGGAATATCGCGACGATCCGGCCAAGGTCGCCATCGACGGCGATGAAACGCGTTACCTCTGCGAGTCGATCAATCGCTATTTCAAGCGTAAGATCTCGCCCTCCGATGTGCACTGGACATACTCGGGCGTGCGTCCGTTGCTCGAGGAAGAAGGTGCGAAGGATGCCTCGGCGGTCACGCGCGACTATCGTCTCGAACTCGACGAAGCCGACGGCGCGCCGCTGCTGTCGGTGTTCGGCGGCAAGATCACGACCTTCCGCAAGCTCGCGGAAGAGGCCGGCGACATGCTGTGCCGCGCGCTCGGCAGCACGGCGGGCGCATGGACGGCGGGCCAGCCGCTGCCGGGCGGCGATATCGCCAATGCGCGTTTCGAGGCGTTCGCCGCGGCGTTCGCGAAGCGCTTCGCCTGGCTGCCCGCGCCGCTCGCGCAGCGCTACGCGCGCGCTTACGGCACGCGCGCCGAACGCCTGATTGGCGGCGCGACGTCGCTCGACGGTCTGGGCGCGCAGATCGCCCCCGGCATCTACGAAGCCGAGTTGCGTTATCTGCGCGACACCGAGTTCGCGACCTGTGCGCAGGACGTGCTGTGGCGCCGCTCGAAGCTCGGCCTGCACGTCACGCCCGGCACGCTCGACGCGGTTGCCGCCGCGCTCGAAGCGTGGTTCGCCGCGCGCCGCGCGCCGGCGTCGCCGGCGTCAGTCGCGCACTGACACGGCGGCCGTTGCACCGGCCGTCATTGGCAGTACCGCATCGCAGTACCGCATGGCAGTAACCCCAACGCGCCGCGCCCAAGCGGCGCGAATCACAACTACGTACGGACGGAGATGAGAGACATGCAGGATCAACAGTACATCCTCGCGCTCGACCAGGGCACCACGAGTTCCCGCGCCATGTTGTTCGACCGCCAGGGCCGCATCGTATCGAGCGCCCAGAAGGAATTCGAACAGATCTATCCGCGACCGGGCTGGGTCGAGCACGATCCGCAGGAAATCTGGGCGTCGCAGGCCGGCGTGGCCGCCGAGGCCGTCACGCGTGCAGGCCTGAACGGCACCAACATCGCGGCGATCGGCATCACGAACCAGCGCGAAACCACCATCGTGTGGGACCGCGAAACGGGTCATCCGATCTATAACGCCATCGTCTGGCAGGACCGTCGCACGGCCGACTTCTGCGATCAGCTCAAGGCGCAGGGCCTCGAAGAGAAAGTGCGCGCGAAGACCGGTCTGCCGATCGACTCGTACTTCTCGGGCACCAAGATCCGCTGGATTCTCGACAACGTCGAAGGCGCGCGCGAAAAGGCGCGTCAGGGCAAGCTCGCGTTCGGCACGGTCGACAGCTGGCTGGTCTGGAACTTCACGAAGCACGAACTGCACGTGACCGACGTGACCAACGCGTCGCGCACGATGCTCTTCAACATCCACACGCGCCAGTGGGACAGCGAGCTGCTCGACGCGCTCGACATTCCGCGCAGCATGCTGCCCGAAGTGCGTTCGTCGTCGGAAATCTACGGGCCGACGAAGACCACGGTGTTCGCCTCGAAGATTCCGCTCGCGGGCATCGCGGGCGATCAGCAGGCCGCGCTGTTCGGCCAGATGTGCACGCACACCGGCATGGTGAAGAACACCTACGGCACGGGCTGCTTCCTGATGATGAACACGGGCGACAAGCCCATCGAGTCGAAGAACAACCTCGTCACGACCATCGCCTGGCAGATCGGCGATCAGGTGAATTACGCGCTCGAAGGCAGCATCTTCATCGCGGGCGCGGTGGTGCAATGGCTGCGCGACGGCCTCGGCATCATCAAGAGCGCGGCGGAAATCGAAGCGCTGGCCGCGAGCGTGCCGCACACCGACGGCGTGTATCTCGTGCCCGCCTTCGCGGGTCTGGGCGCGCCGCACTGGAACGCACGCGCACGCGGTTCGCTGTTTGGCGTGACGCGCGGCACGAGCTCGGCGCATCTGGCGCGCGCGGCGCTCGACTCGATCGCGTATCAGTCGCTCGACGTGCTGGCCGCGATGGAAGCGGACTCGGGCATCAGCGTGGGCGAGCTGCGCGTGGACGGCGGCGCGAGCGCGAACAATCTGCTGATGCAGTTCCAGGCCGACCTGCTCGGCGTGGATGCGGTGCGTCCGCAGATCACCGAGACCACGGCGCTGGGCGCCGCGTATCTCGCGGGTCTCGCGGTCGGCTACTGGAAGAACGTGGACGAGCTGCAAAGCCAGTGGCACGTGGATCGCCGCTTCTCGCCCGCGATGGCCGCCTCGCAGGTGGACGCGTGCCGCTCGGGCTGGCAGCGTGCGGTGCGCGCCGCCAAGGCCTGGGCCGACGACGGGAAGTGAAACCGGCATGGCGCAATTCGCGCCATTGATCAGTAACCCGAAATAAATAATCAAAATCACATCCGCGAGCGGGTAGACGGTAGACGCCCGCCGCGGAAGAGAGAGACGACATGTCACCTTATATTGCAGAATTCATCGGCACGGCGATTCTCGTGCTGCTCGGCAACGGCGCCGTGGCCAACGTGCTGCTCGCGAAAACCAAGGGCCGCGGCGCGGACCTGATCGTGATCGTGATGGGCTGGGCGATGGCCGTATTTGTGGCCGTCTACGTGACGGCTTCGTACAGCGGCGCGCATCTGAACCCGATCGTGACCATCAGCCTCGCGCTGGCGGGCAAGTTCGCGTGGTCGAAAGTGGGCGGCTACGTGGCCGCGCAGATGCTCGGCGGCATGGCCGGCGCGTTCCTCGTCTGGCTCGCGTATCGCCAGCATTTCGCCAACGAGGAAGACGCCGATCTGAAGCTCGCGGTGTTCTGCACGGCGCCCGCGATCCGCAGCGTGCGTCACAACGTGATCACCGAAGCCATCGCGACCTTCGTGCTGATTCTCGGCGTGCTGTATCTGGCCGCGCCGCAAGTGGGACTCGGCGCACTCGACGCGCTGCCGGTCGGCCTGCTGGTGCTCGGCATCGGCATCTCGCTGGGCGGTCCCACGGGCTATGCGATGAGCCCCGCGCGCGATCTTTCGCCGCGCATCATGCACGCGCTGCTGCCGATTCCGGGCAAGCGTGACAGCGACTGGCGCTATGCGTGGATTCCGGTCCTCGGACCGCTCGTCGGCGGCGTGGCCGCTTCGACGCTGTATCTGTATCTGCACGCGATGCATTGAGGTTTTCATCCCTCGTTGCCGCAACGAAAAAGCCCGCGAACGTGCTGCGTTCGCGGGCTTTTTGTTTGTGGGCGCGTGGCTCAGTCGGGCAGCGGCGGCTCGCCCGCGAGCATGCGCTGAGCGTCTTGCGCGGACAGTGCGTAGCCATAGAAGCGCGCGTAGAACTGCTGCGTCTGCGCGACGAGCGCATCGTTCTTGCCCGCGTCCGCGAACGCTTCCGGATGCAGCGTGCGCGCGGCCCAGCGAATCTGCAACGCGGCTTCGGGGCCGTAGCGGTCCCACGGAAACACGCCCATCGGATTGCGATAGACGCGCTGCTCACGCACGGCGTCGAGCGTTTCCCATAGCGCGCGTTGCGGCGATTGCGCGATCGAGCCCGCGTTGGCCGCGAGGATCACCACGTCGGGATGCCACGCGAGCACCTGCTCGATCGAGACCGGCTTGAGATTGCCGGTGAGACCGTCGGCGGCGTTGCGCGCGCCTGCCGCGTGTATCCACTGATCGACGATCGTATCCGCGCCGTCGACCTTGAGCGGCGCGAGCGACGCCACGTGCAGCACGCGCGGCTGCGTGTGCGAGCCGTGCGTGGCGAGCGTATGCGCCGTGTCGTCGAGCGTGCTCTGGAGATACGCGCGATAGTTCTGCGCGCGCTCGCGTGCGAGCGGGGTATCGAGCGTTTGCGCGGTGAGATTGACGCAGCGGAGCATCGACGCGTAATCGTCGAAACCGACGGGCACGACGTTCAGACCGAGGCGGCGCATGGCGGCGATCGTCGGGTCGCTGCTGCTGGCGAACACGACATCGGCGTTCAGACGCAGCAGGTCTTCGGCGTTCGCTGTCGCGCCATTCACGGATTGCGCCTGCGCGAGCGCGGGCGCGACGCGGAACATCCACGGCAAGGCCTGCTTGCGCGCGACCGTCGCGACCACGTCGTTCGCGGAGCCGAGCATCATCACCACCGCGTTGTGCGCGAACCAGAGATCGGCGATACGCGTTTTGGGCTGCGCGTATGCGGGCGTTGTCGCGAGACTCGCGGCAAGCATCGACGCGCAGAGCGCGAGTGAGGCGGCGGCGCGCGCGAGTTGGTGCAAAAAGCGAGACGTCATCACAGATCGAACTCCACCGAAGCCGTCACCGTGCGCGGCGCGCCGAGCTGCGCCGTGGCGTTGCCCGAACCCGTATAGCCGTTCAGGCCGCCCGGCACGATATTGGTCCAGTAATGGCGGTTCGTGACGTTATCGACGGAGAGGCGGAACGTCACCGCGCGATCGAGGATTTCGGCGAGATAGCCCACGCCGAGATCGAGCGTCGTGTACGAACCGACCGACCACGTATTCGCATTGTCGGTCGGACGCGCGCCCACGTAGTGCACGTTGAGATTCGTGAAGAGGCCCGGCACCTGCGGCACCTTGTATTGCATCAGCACGTTCAGCGCGAATTCGGGCAGACCGACGATGCGCTTGCCCTCGGTGCTCGCGCTGCCCGTATCGAACAGTCGCGGATCGAGCCACGTTAAGCCGCCGAACAGCGTGAGATTGCGCGTGGCGTTGCCGTCGAGCATCACTTCCACGCCGCGATTCACCTGATTGCCGGCCGTGCCGTAAGTGCCGTCGGCAAGCGTGTACGCATACGGACGCGTGATGCGGAACGCCGCCACCGACGCATTCAGGCGCGCGAGCGCGAGCTTGTAGCCCACTTCCCACTGCTTGCTGCGATACGGATCGAGAATGTTGCCCGCGTTGGTCGAACCGGCGGGCGCGGTGTCGCCTTGCTGGAGACTGTCCGCGTAAGTCACGTAGAGGCTCTGGTTCGCGCGCGGCTTGAAGATCAGGCTCGCTGCGCCCGAGAGACCCTGATTCGCCGACTCGCTCGTCTGCGCGCCCTTCACGTTGTAGTTGTGCGTCGAGAGCCAGCTTTGGCTGCCCGCGAGCAGCACCGACCAGTGCGGCGACACGGTGATGTCGTCGCTCGCGATCAGCGATTGCTGCGCGCTCTGCGCCGATTGATAGCGATGCTCGAAATCGGGCGCGCCCGTGACCGCGAACGACTGCGGATTCGCGAGACTCGCGCTGCCGAGCGTGGCCGTGCCGCCCGCGACCGGATTGAAGTTGTCCCACAGAAAACCGCTCGTGCCGATGCTGACGTCGTGCTGGATCGCGCCGGTATCCACATGGCCGCGCAGATAGAGCAGGTTGCTCGTGATCGTGAAGCGGCTCGCGGTTGCGGTGGAGATCGTGGTCTTGTAGTCGCCCGCGTTGTCGATCAGCGTGTTGGTGGGCGTGGTCGATTCGCGGTCGGCGATCTGGCGCAGCACCGCGGCTTCGAGATGCCAGTTCGGCGAAAAGTCGTGACGCAGACGCAGCGTGCCGGTGTCGGTCGTGTCGTCGTTGCCGCCGTTGGACGAGCCGTATGCCGCGTTGGTGGGATCGAGCGCGGCCGGGAAATGCACGCCGCTCGCAAGCGCGAAGGTCGCGGGAAAGCCCTTCGTCACATAGTGGTAGTGGCTGTAGTTGGCCTCGATCACCGTGTCGCGCGACAGATGAAAGTCGAACGCGACGCTCGCGAGCTGGCGGCGCAGCGAGCTGTGGTCCGTGTAGCCCGTGCCGGTTTCGTCGAGCAGCGTGAGGCGATAGCCGATGGCCTTCGACGGTCCCACGCGATCCGAGACGTCGAGCCCGCGCAGGAAGCGCGTCTGCGAACCGTAGCCGAGCATGAAGTGAAGCTGGCGGTCGTCGGTTGGACGCTTCTGGATGAAGTTGAACGTGCCCGCCGGATTCGCCGGACCGTAAAGCGCGCCCGCGAGGCCGTTCATCACCTCGATGCGGTCGAATTCCTCGAGCGGATAATCTGTGGTCGAGACCGCGTTGAGGCCGTCGATGCGGCTGTTCTGCACGACGCTGCCCTGAATGCCGCGGCTCTGCGGACGCGCGCCGTCGCCTTGCACCGAAGGCAGCAGGCGCAGCGCGTCGGGAATGCTCTTGAGCTGCTGGTCGGCGATCACTTCCTGCGTCACCACGTTGACCGTGTAGGGCGTGTCCACGCGTTTGATTTTGCCGAGCGGGCCGAGGCTCGCGGTGGTGCTGCGCGGCGTGTCGGCGGTGTCGGCTTTTGCGTTCACGGCGACGGTGGGCAGCGTGGCGGTCTGAGCCGCCTTGTTCTGCGTGGGCGTGGTGGCGCGCTTTGCCGGCGTAGTTGTTTCGGTATCCTCTGCATGTGCGTTGCGTGCGGCGACGAAGGCACAGGTAGCGGCGAACGCGAAGACGGCACAGCGGGACGGGAGACGGTGATTCATCGGGTGGAGGCTGGCGGGTGGGAAGAAGCGGGTGGGGCGGTGGCGTCGGCGTCATCGTCCGTGGAGAACGAATCGAACGAGTCGAACGAATTGGTTGACTCGGACGCCGCGCGAAAGAAGCGCTGGCCGTCGACGTCGATCTGCTCGACGCGCGCGCGATAGAGCGCGCTCACGGCTTGCGCGTCGAGCACCTCGCGCGGTGCGCCGTCGGCGACGAGGCGGCCGCCGTCGAGCAGCGCCACGCGCGTGGAGACGTTGCAGGCGTCGTCGGGGCGGTGCGTGGTGTTGACGATCGCGTAGCCGTCGGCCGCGAGCCGTGCGAGCCGATCGAGCAGACGCAGATGGTGACCGTAGTCGAGGCCGCTGAACGGCTCGTCGAGCAGCAGCACGCGCGCACCTTGCGCGAGCGCGCGGGCGAGCAGGGCGCGCTGGC
>NZ_JAAGPN010000138.1:0-22024 GCF_017104805.1 Paraburkholderia sp. Ac-20347
GCCTTTCTGCTCGCGGCCTGCGCCGCAGCCGGCGCGGCGATGTCGCTCGGCGCCTGCGCGACCGGCACCTTTCCGTTCATCCCCGATCACTACACCTTCTCGCGCGAGCAGGTGCAGGAAGCGGTGCAGCGCAAGTTCCCGTATCACCGTTCGGTGCAGCAGCTGTTCGAGGTGGCGCTCACGAATCCGGTCGTGACCTTGCTGCCGGACCGCAACCGCGTCGCTATCCGCGTCGACGCGCATCTGGCCAGCCCGTTGATGCAGCAGCCGGTGGACGGCGCGTTCACGCTGTCGAGCGAACTGGTCTATGACGCCGCGAGCCGCTCGGTGCTGCTGCGCGCGCCGTCGGTGGACAGCGTCGACATGCAGGGCAACGCCGCCGGCTACGCGCAGCAGGTGAACGCGGTGGCCGCGCTGGCGGCGACGCAGTTGCTGACCAACTATCCGGTCTACACCTTCAAGCCGGATCAACTTCAGTTTGCCGGTGTGAACTACGAACCCGGTACAATCACCATCCTTACAAACGGCATACGCGTGCAGATCGTCGAGAAATAAGCGACGAAACGCCCGCCGCACAGCCGTCGGCGGGCGCGCTTCGACCATTCGACTGGCGTCCCGTCCGGCGCACTCAATGGCGAGGAGAACGGATGGACTGGCTGATAACCTGCAAGACCCTGATTCTGGGCATCGTCGAGGGACTCACGGAGTTCCTGCCGGTGTCGAGCACCGGCCACCTGATCGTGGTGGGCAGCGTGCTCGGCTTCGACGGCGAGTTCGAAAAGACCTTCGACGTGGTGATCCAGTTCGGCGCCATCCTCGCCGTGTGCTGGGAATTCCGCCGCAAGATCGGCAGCGTCGTCGTCGGTCTGCCTTCGCGGCCGGACGCGCGCCGCTTCGCGCTCAACGTGATCGTGGCGACGATTCCGGCCGTCGTGCTTGGCCTGATGTTCGAGAAGGCGATCAAGTCGATGCTGTTCTCGCCCGTGCCGGTGGCGTTCGCGCTGGTCGCGGGCGGCGTGATCATTCTCTGGGTGGAAGGGCGGCGGCGCGCGGCGGCGGCTTCGGGCGGCCGTTTGAGCGTCGCTGCAGCGGACGGCGCGAGCGCGGCGACGACCGGTGCAACAACGGCCAGCACCGCGCCGCCCGCGCGCGTGAACTCCCTCGACGAAATCACCGTGCTCGACGCGTTCAAGGTCGGCTGCGCGCAATGCTTCGCGCTGATTCCCGGCATGTCGCGCTCGGGCTCGACCATCATCGGCGCGATGCTGTTCGGTCTGGAACGGCGCGTCGCCACCGAGTTCTCGTTCTTTCTCGCGATTCCGGTGATTTTCGGCGCGACGCTCTACGAGCTGCACAAGACCTGGCAGACCTTGTCGGTCGATTGGCTCGGCCTCTTCGGCGTGGGTTTTCTGGCCGCGTTCGTGAGCGCGTTCGCGTGCGTGCGCTGGCTGCTGCGCTATGTCGCCTCGCACGATTTCACGGCCTTCGCGTGGTATCGCATCGCGTTCGGTCTCGTGATCCTGCTGATCGGCTATGGCGGCGGTCTCGACTGGAATTGAGCGCGGCGCACTCGCCATGAAAAACGGGCACCCTCGGGTGCCCGTTTTTCATTTGCGCGAGAAAAATCGCGCGTGTCCGGCGGATCAGGCCGCGCGGCGCTTGAACACCAGATCCCACACGCCGTGGCCGAGACGCAGCCCGCGACGCTCGAACTTCGTCACCGGACGATAGTCGGGGCGCGGCGCGTAATCGGCAGCCGTGTTTTCGAGTTCGGGCTCGGCGCTGAGCACTTCGAGCATCTGCTCGGCGTAGTTCTGCCAGTCGGTCGCGCAATGCAGATACGCGCCGGGCTTCATGCGCGAGATGAGCAACTGCACGAACTTCGGCTGGATCAGGCGGCGCTTGTGATGGCGCGCCTTGTGCCACGGATCGGGGAAGAAGATGTGCACGCCGTCGAGGCTGTCGGGCGCGATCATCTGTTCGAGCACTTCCACGGCGTCGTGCTGGATGATGCGGATGTTCGTCAGTTCCTGCTCGCCGATCAGCTTGAGCAGTGCGCCCACGCCCGGTTCGTGGACTTCGACGCCGAGGAAGTCGTCGCCGGAACGCAGCGCGGCGATTTCCGCCGTGCTCGCGCCCATGCCGAAGCCGATTTCCAGCACGCGCGGCGCGTGGCGGCCAAAGGTGGCGTCCCAGTCGGCGGGGGCGGGCGTGTACGGCACGACGTAGCGCGGACCGAGTTCGTCGAGCGCGCGGCGCTGGCCCGTCGAGACGCGGCCGGCGCGCGTGACGAAGCTGCGGATGCGGCGGCGGTGCAGGGCTTCGCCACCTTCTTCGCCGCTTTCTTCGGCACCTTCGTCGCCGTCTTCATCGGCTGCGATGGCGGGCGCGTCTTCATGGGCGTCGTCGGGCGTGGCCGTTTGCTGCGGCAGCTTCGTGGCGGATTCGTCCGCTTCGGCGGGCGGCGTGCAGCCGGGGCGGGCTGCGTCGTTGGATTCGTGGTTCATCTTCGAGGACGGGCAGGTGAGGGCAGCGGGTGTCGCGGCGCTCGATGCCGCGATCGGTCGCATCGCGCGGCGAATGTCGCGGCGCGCAGGTCGACCGTGGCGGCGGGTAACAGGCGATGTTCTAGCGTCGATGTTCGAGCGGCGCGCTTCGTTCGCGCACGTCGTTCACGCGGTTCGTTCATTCTGCGCCGGACGCGCGGCGCGCGTGCGCTCGCTGGACCGGACGTCGGGCGGCGGGGCGTCTTGCGGCGCCCGGTGCGAAGCCGCCGCGCATTATAGCAGCGCGGCTTCGGCCTTCCGCGGCTCGGGATGGCGGTCGCGCGTGCTCAGTCCGAGGCCACGGTGACGTGCATCGACGACGCCTTGAGTTCGAATTCGCTGACGCGGCCGGCGCGCACGTCGAATAGCAGACGCGCGAGGTCGCCGGCCAGCGCCTGCTGCCGCTCGATTTCGGCGGGCAGGCGGTCTTCGTGGTGAGCCAGCGCGGCCGTGCGCGCCTGGACGATCAGCGCAATGGCGCTGCGGCGGGACATGAAAAATCGTTGCATTGTTGCTGGCCTGCGCGCGTCGCGCAGGGTAAATCGCGGATCCATCGCAGGGTGGACAAGGCGTGATGCTAGCGCATCGGGCGGCGAGGCCGCAGTTAAGTCCGCAAGTCAGGTCCGCGGCTTGATCGGTGCAGAAAGCCCGAAATCGAGGCTGCGCAACCGTTTGCGCGGACAAAAACGAAGCAGAGCCCGCATGCGCCGAGGGCGATATGCGCCGCGCATGTTAGCGCCGGGAACGTCTTTGGGGGATGGTCAGGCTGACCGGGCGGTTTGCCCGTGGACTGTGCGTTGTGCTTTGAGTTGCGCTCTGAATCGCGCATTCAGTCGAAGCGCAGGAACAAGCGGAAACAACAGAAAACATCGGAAAACGTGGAGCGGGCGATGGGAATCGAACCCACGTCTCCAGCTTGGGAAGCTGGGGTAATAACCATTATACGACACCCGCAGAGCGCGCTATTTTACGCGGAATCCGCCCCGGAGCGCAATTGCGCCCCGCTGGCGGATGCCGCGAGGGCGGCGCGGATCAAATCCCGAACATCGTGAGCGAGACGGCCGCGCGCGTGACCACCATCAGCAGCACCTGCACGATCACGAACAGCAGGATCGGCGAAAGGTCGAGTCCGCCGAAGTTCGGCAGGATGCGGCGCAGCGGATTCAGGAACGGCGCCGTGACCTGCAGCAGCACGGGCATGGCCGGCGAACGCGGATTGAGCCACGACAGCAGCGCCATCAGGATCGTCACCCAGATCACCAGGTTGAGCGCCCATTTGACGAGCGTGAGCACCGCGACGATCAGCAGCGTGGGCAGCAGGCCGAGCGGATCGATGCCCGCGAGCCAGACCATCAGCAGCACGAAAACGATCGCGGCGATCAGCGCCGCGACAATGCTGGCCCAGTCGATGCCGCGCACGCCCGGAATCACGCGGCGCAGCGGCATGACGAGCCAGTTGGTCGCTTGCTGGATCGCGTGCGTCACCGGGTTGTACGGCGGCACACGGACGAATTGCAGCCACGCGCGCATCAGCAGCGCGGCGCCGAACAACGTAAAGATCGTATTGAGCAAAAAGCGGGCGATATCGCCGAACATCGGAGGTGTTTCCTTCTTTTGAGGATTGACTAAGGGCGGCGCAAGCGGGTGGTCGCTGAGCGTGTGGCCGCCGCGCGAATCAGACCGAAACCTTGATTTCGCTGATCAGAATCGTGCCATTTCCGCCGTCGAAGTAGTTGGGAATATCGTCGACGAGCGTCTTGTTGTGCTGCTTGAACACCTCGTAAAAGGCGTCCAGCGTTTCGAACAGGAAGTGACCGATCGCGACATACGGCGGCGGCGTGCCCGGCGGCCCCGCGTTGATGCCGATATCGATCGACCAGCCTTTGCACGCGTCCCCGAAAAGGCGTGCCGCGAGCGGCATGTGATGCGTGGCGTAGTACTCGCTGTCGAAGCGCCCGCCCTCGCGGGACGGGTAGAGGATGCTGACTTTGATCATTGTGCGTTCTCGTCGATGAATCCCGAAGCGCGCGCGTGGCGGATGGCACCTGCGCGCCGTTGCCACATTACCACGGCTGACGGATTGTCAGTATGCGGGCGCGGAGGCCGTGCGAACCCGCTCCCTACGTTCTGCGAGCACGATCCCGACGACGTTCGGCGTAAACGGCTACAGTGGGCTGACGGTAACGCGCCACGCAATGTTCGCTTTCGTACGAAGCAATCCGCCAAGGGCGGTTAAAACTGGCGCATCGACGCAGCCTGATTGGCGTGACAGGCCGCAAGGCGGCAGGGCGCGACGGCACCGTATGAGAAAGATTCGAATTGGACTCGAACGTGGCATGCAAACTGCTGTCAGGGCAGGCGTGCACGGCGCGATGCAGCACGGGGTGAACGCGACGAACAGATCCCCGGCGATATGTGCAACGACTGCGGCTATCTCGCAACACTGCGGTCACGGTTCGCAAACCTGTGCACACTATCTTCAATGACTCCGGTTTAGCTGTAGCTGTCGTGCAATTTGGCTGTGTCCTGGCGGTTGTCCGATTCGGGAGTTAACCATGAGCATCTTCTCTTACAGAAAGCATCTGCGATTTCTCACGCCTTATCAGCGTCGTCGCTGGTGGGATCAGAAGAAGCGTCTCACGCCCCGCGTACAGATCAGCGGCGCCTATGTTCCGCCGAATGTCTCACGCGAATTCACCTACGTGAAAGTCGGATAGGGCGGCTGCGACGCGCAGCGTGCTGGCTGCGTCTACCTTTGATTGATGGCGATGCCCGGTCTTCGGACCGGGCATCGTCGTTTTGGGCGGCTTTGATGCGCTCTGGTGCGGTTGGACCGCCGTTAGCGGCGTCAGTCAATTTGTAATCAAACATTACCGGGCAGCGCGGCGCACGCCGGCCGATTCAGGTAAGTCTGACCGGACGGCAGCGCCCGAAGGCGTGCAAGCCCCGATGCCGCGCGCCAGGGGGCTTTCTTAGGACGAAATACGCGTTCATACCTTGATCGCGCGCCAGGACCTCCGTATCCGCAATTGCAATTTGCAACAAATGGCTACCTTTGACGCGATACGTTTTCGATACAGTTCTTCTGTGGGCAGTGCCCGTCATGTGGAGCGACGCTCTCGTCGCCCGCCAGGAGAAGAGAAGTGAAAAAGACCGTATCGTTTATCGTTGCCGCTGCGCTGGGTGTGGGGTTCGTCAGTGCTGCCCAGGCGCACGTTTCGGTGGGCATCGGGATCGGGATTCCTGTTGCGCCGGCTTATCCGGTGTACGCCGCGCCGGTCTATGCTCCGCCGCCCCCGCCTGTCGTCTACGCGCCGCCGCCGGTGGTCTATGCACCGCCGCCCGCCGTGGTGGTCGGGGCCTATCCTGGATATGGCTACTATGGCCGTCCGTACTGGCATCACGGCGGCGGTTACTACCGCGGCTATCACGGCTACCACGGTGGCTGGTATCGACACTAAATCGGCCAACTGAAGCGGCCATCAGCACGCTTTCAGGTCGTTACTGACCCGACAACGGCGCAACGCCGGCTCACGCCGCGTTGCGCCGTTTGCATTGGTGACGCCCGATTGCGTCGGCGCGTAGTTGCTTCTATGACGCGTGCGGCACGATCAGATCGCGATAGCCGTGCACGATCACGCTGTAGGAGAAATACGCGAACAGCAGCGCCGACAGTACGTGACACGCGCGCAGCAAGCCCGTGCCGGCGCGCTTGCGCCCGTGGCTCGCAAGGCCGCAGAGGAACAGCGTCCAGCCGAGGCCGCCGAGAAAAAAGCCCGACAGAAACACGGCCGCCGATGCGCCGCTCGTTGCGCCCGACTTGGCGATCAGCGCGCCGCCCACGGCCGCGAACCACAGAATCGCGCTCGGCGACGACACGGCGAGCAGCACGCCGCGTGCGAAGCTGCGCCACGGATCGGGCCGCGGCGTGGCGCTGTCGGCTTCGCCTTCGACGGGCGGTGCGGCAGCCGGATTGAGCGCTTCGCGCGCCATCTTCCACGTGAGCATCAGCAGGATGGCCGCGCCGCCGATCCAGACGACCCAGCGCACCGATTCGAATTGCAACAGCGCCGCCATGCCCGCGAGCGCGAGCGCGGCGTAAATCAGGTCGCCGAAACACGAGCCGAGCCCGAGCCAGAAGCCCGGCCGGAAACCGTGCGAAAGCGTGAGCGAGATGATCGCGACGTTGACGAGACCGATGTCGAGACAGAGCGACAGCGAGAGGAAAAAGCCGTCGGAAAGCAGGGAAAAGTGAGGCATAAAACCGTTGTTGTTGTCGTTCGACCGCACGTGATGCGCGGTGTACTGCGCGCCCGGCGCATCGTGGACGCCGGGCGGATCGTAGCGAGATTACGTACTCATCGTGTGCTGAAAGCGCGTGCTCAAACGCCCATGCACAGATACTTCAGCTCGACGTATTCGTCGATGCCGTACTTCGAGCCTTCGCGCCCGAGTCCCGATTGCTTCACGCCGCCGAACGGCGCGACTTCGTTCGAGATCAGCCCCGTGTTGATGCCGACCATGCCGTACTCGAGCGCTTCGGCCACGCGCCAGACGCGGCCGAGATCGCGGCTGTAGAAGTACGAGGCGAGGCCGAACTCGGTGTCGTTGGCGAGCGCGATGACTTCGGCTTCTTCGCTGAAGCGGAACACGGCGGCGACCGGGCCGAAGGTTTCCTCGCGCGCGATCAGCATGTCGCGCGTGACGTCGGCGAGTACGGTCGGCTCGACGTAGCGGCCCTCCGTGACCTTGCCGCCGGCGACGAGTTTCGCGCCTTTCGCGGTGGCGTCGTCGATATGCTGCGCGACCTTGGCCACGGCGTCGTCGTCGATCAACGGGCCCTGGCTCACGCCCGCTTCGAAGCCGTTGCCTACCTTGATCTTGCGCGAGGCGTCCGCGAGCTTGTCGACGAACGCGTCGTAGACCTTGTCGTGCACGTAGAAGCGGTTGGTGCAGACACAGGTCTGGCCCGCGTTGCGATATTTCGAGATCACGGCGCCCTGAACGGCGGCGTCCAGATCGGCGTCGTCGAACACGATGAAGGGCGCGTGGCCCCCGAGTTCGAGCGCGATTTTCTTCACCGTCGGCGCGCATTGCTGCATGAGAATGCGGCCGACCGGCGTCGATCCCGTGAACGAGAGATGACGCACGATATCGCTTTCGCAGAGCGCCTTGCCGACTTCGATCGAGTTCGCCGAGTCGGCCGTGATCACGTTGAATACGCCCTTCGGCACGCCCGCGCGCTGCGCGAGTTCGGCGAGTGCGAGCGCGCACAGCGGCGTCTGCTCGGCCGGTTTCACGACGATCGTGCAGCCCGCCGCGATCGCGGGCGCGACCTTGCGGGTGATCATCGCGATCGGGAAATTCCAGGGCGTGATCGACGCGCAGACACCGATCGGCTGCTTGAGCACGACGAGCTTGCGGTCGCTCGCGGGACTCGCGAGCACGTCGCCGTTCACGCGCTTCGCTTCTTCGGCGAACCATTCGAGAAACGAAGCGCCGTACAACACTTCGCCGCGCGCTTCGGCGAGCGGCTTGCCTTGCTCGGCGGTCATGATGGCGGCGAGGTCGTCGGCGTGTTCGATGACGAGGTCGTACCAGCGGCGCAGCACGGCCGCGCGCTCCTTGCCGGTCTTCGCGCGCCACGCGGGCAGCGCGGCGTTCGCGGCGTTGATCGCGCGGCGCGCTTCATCGGCGCCGAAGTCGGGCACGCGCGCGATTTCGCCGTTGTCGGCGGGATCGAGCACGGCGAACGTCGCGCCGCCGCCGCTCCATTCGCCGTCGATCCACGCACGCGTCTTGAAGAGTGCGGGATCCTTCAGCTGGGTCAGGCGTTCGGATGCGGACTGGCTCATCTTCATGTCTCCTCGGGTCGAAGTCGCCGCGGCCGGGTGGGGCGGCGGCGCGTCACGCGCGGCGTCGGTCGGCGTCGCGTTTCAAGGTCGGCGCGCGGGCGATGCGTTGCGCGCGCACTCTATATATAGATGCATGCCGCGTGCGCGGCACACGTCACGCAAGTCGCGGTGCGGATCGAGCGCGTCATGCGGCGATTCACACGTTGCCGTGCGTGAATCGCCGGCGGTTTTTCACGCGCCGCCGAGCCCCAGCTCTTCGTAAAGACGATCGACGCGCGTCTTCACGTCCTGCGTCATTTCAATTGCGCGGCCCCACTCGCGGTTCGTTTCGCCAGGCCATTTATTGGTGGCGTCGAGGCCCATTTTCGAGCCGAGCCCCGCGATCGGCGACGCGAAATCGAGATAGTCGATCGGCGTGTTTTCGACGAGCACCGTATCGCGCGCCGGATCGATGCGCGTGGTGATCGCCCAGATCACTTCCTTCCAGTCGCGAATATCCACGTCATCGTCGACGACCACGATGAACTTCGTATACATGAACTGCCGCAGGAAGCTCCACACGCCGAACATCACGCGCTTCGCGTGCCCCGGATAGCTCTTCTTCATCTGCACGATCGCCATGCGATAGCTGCAGCCCTCGGGCGGCAGATAGAAGTCGGTGATCTCGGGAAACTGCTTCTGCAGCAGCGGCACGAACACTTCGTTGAGCGCGACGCCGAGCACGGCGGGTTCGTCGGGCGGCTTGCCTGTATACGTGGAGTGATAGATCGCGTCGCGGCGCATGGTGATGCGCTCGACCGTGAAAACGGGAAACCATTCCTGCTCGTTGTAGTAACCCGTGTGGTCGCCGTAGGGACCTTCGAGCGCGTGCTCGTAAGCGGCGCTCGCACCCTTCGAAGGACGCGGCGGCGCGCCAGCGGGCGCGGGCGCCGGTGCGCCGTCCTGCGGATAGATGAAACCTTCGAGCACGATCTCCGCGCGCGCGGGCACCTGCAGCGACTCGACGCCGGGCGTCAGGCACTTCGCGAGTTCGGTGCGGCCGCCGCGCAGCAGACCGGCGAACTGGTATTCGGAGAGCGTGTCGGGCACCGGCGTGACCGCGCCGAGGATCGTCGCCGGATCGGCGCCGAGCACCACGGCCACCGGATACGGTTTGCCAGGATTGCGTAACGCGAATTCGCGGAAGTCGAGCGCGCCGCCGCGATGCGCGAGCCAGCGCATGATCAGCTTGTTGCGGCCGATGAGCTGCTGGCGGTAGATGCCCAGGTTCTGGCGCGTCTTGTTCGGACCGCGCGTGACCGTCAGGCCCCACGTGATGAGCGGACCGGCGTCGCCGGGCCAGCAGGTCTGGATCGGCAGCTTCGCGAGATCGACGTCGTTGCCTTCCCAGACGATTTCCTGGCAGGGCGGCGCGCTCACGGTTTTCGGCGCCATGTCCCAGACGGCCTTGGCGAGCGTGAGCAGTTTGCCCGCGTCTTTCAGGCCGCGCGGCGGCTCGGGTTCCTTGAGCGCGGAGAGCAGGCGGCCCACGTCGCGCAGCGACTCCAGCGCGGCGCCGTCACCGGCGCTCTCGGGCGCGTCGATGCCCATGCCGAGCGCGACGCGGCGCGGCGTGCCGAAAAGATTGCCCAAAACGGGGAACGCATGGGTCGCGCGGCTCTCGAATAACAGGGCGGGGCCGCCCGCGCGCAGGACGCGGTCGCACAGCTCGGTCATTTCCAGCACCGGAGAGACGGCCTGCGGTACGCGGCGCAGTTCGCCGAGCGTCTCCAGGCGACCGACGAAGTCGCGCAAGTCTTTGTATTTCATCAGGATAGGGTCGGAGCCGCAGCGCGCGGCGAGTGCAGGGGCAAAACGATTGTCGATTTTACCTGTGTTAGCTGACGCACGCTGTCAGCCGATCGGCCAACTGGCTGGAGAAGCGCATGGCGCGCGGTTCTTGACGAATTGAACGGTGTTCATTATTACAATTAGTTATAACTTTGACATTCTATAGTGTTGACGGTCTATAAATCCCTGCTAGAATCCGTCCACACTGGTTGCAGGGCTTGCAATTTTTAACCACCGTCCCGGTCCTTCAGACGCAACGCGTCGCCGTCTAGCCGACTCCCTGCACGGCTTCCCACGGTCTAGATTGGTTGTCCTCGCTGGCGCGCCTTCGCGCCGGCTGTTCGCGTGAGAGCTCCCATGCGCGCCCAAGGCGTGCCCGCTGTACTGGAGGAGCTCCACCAACGGCGTACTTTGTTGCCGTTTTTCCCGACGTCGCTGCCGCACCAGCCAGGGCGCGCGCCGTCTTGATCCTGCGATTGGCCATCGGCCTCGCGCCGACTTCGGTCGCCGGATCATGCAACATGGGGAGATCTGTAGATGAATACCTGGTTATCGTGGTGGCGCGCCGACGAGCGTCTCGCTCTTGGCCTGCGTGCGCTGCTGCGGCGTGGCACGCGTCTTAGCCATCACCTGTTTAGCATTGTGGGCGGTTGCGCCGTCCTGCTCGCGCTCGCCATCTGGCTGCTGCCCACGTGGCGCGGCACGCTGGCCGCGCGCATGATGCCCTTCGTCACCGCTGCCGTGCAGGCCGGTCCCGCACGTCTGCTGCAGGGCAATCCGCTGCCGTCGTTCACGCCTTCCGGCGTCCCCGCCAACGAAGATGGCGAGGCCGCCGACGGCGCGAACCTGCCGACCGCGCTCGTGCCCGATAACGGCGCAAACAGCGCGGCGCTCGCGAGCGTCTCGCCCGCCGGTTCGAACGGCGCGGTCGCGCACGTGGCCAGCAGCGTCTCGAACGGCGGCATGGCCACACTCGACGCGGTCACGCTCAACGGCCTCGATCCGCGCTCGCTGCCGAGCGTAGGCTCGCTGGCGCGCATGATTCCGTCGCAGCGCATCACGCCCGACGCACGCGACGACCGCGTGCTGGTTTCGGCGCGCGAACAGGCGCTCGTCGCGACCTATATCTCGCGTCGCTATCGCGTGGCGCAGGAGCCGGTCGGCGAACTCGTCAAGGCGGCGTTCGACACGGGGCGCGAAGTGGGTCTCGATCCGCTGCTGCTGCTCGCGGTCATGGCCATCGAGTCGGGCTTCAATCCTTACGCCGAAAGCGGCGTGGGCGCGCAGGGCCTGATGCAGGTCATGTCGAAAGTGCACTCGGACAAGTTCCAGTACTTCGGCGGCCAGAGCGCGGCGCTCGATCCGCTCGCGAACATCAAGGTCGGTGCGCTGGTGCTGAAGGACTGCATCGCGCGCGGCGGTTCGCTGCCGGGCGGTCTGCGTCTGTACGTCGGTTCGACCTCGCAGGACGACGGCGGCTACGGCGCCAAGGTCATGGCCGAACGTCTGCGTCTGCGCGACGTGGCCCGTGGCCGCAACGTGCCGATCAATGCGCCGCAGGCGCCCGTCACCACCACGGCCAGCTCGCCTGCGCCGCAAAAGGTGGCGAGCATCAACGGCGACAAGCGTCTGCACGTGACGCTCGACGGCGCGCACGCCATGGTCGAAAAGACCTCGGTGAAGGGCACGTCCGACCAGGACGACGCCAGCGCCAGCACGGCGGCCCAGAAGCACGCTCAGCCTGAACTCGGCGCTTAAGCCGACTCACTGGGCGGCTTCACCAAGCTCCAGCCAGCAAGAGAAAGACCGGACAAAACGAAAAAGGCACCCTCGGGTGCCTTTTTCCTTTTCTGCTCACATCTTTTGCCTGTGATTGCGCGGATCAGCGCCCGAAGAACGTGTGCAGTCGCTCGATTGCTTCCTCGAGCCGCTCGTACGCCGTGGCATAAGAGAGACGGACATATTGACGCGGGGCGGCCACGCCGAAGTCCATGCCCGGCACCATCACCGTTCCCGCGTCGTGCAGCATCGCGCGCGTGAGCGCGTCGCTGTCGCCGGCGGCCGCGTGGTTCACGTTCGTGCAGTCGGCGTAGACGTAGAACGCGCCGTCCGGCATCACGGGCACCGTGAAACCGAGCGATTCCAGCGCAGGCGCGATGAAGTCGCGGCGGCGCTTGAACTCCAGCCGGCGCGCTTCGTAGATGGACAGCGTGTCGGGCTCGAAACAGGCGAGCGCCGCGTGCTGGGCGAGCGTCGAGGCGCAGATGAACAGGTTCTGCGCAAGTTTCTCGAACGCGCCGACCAGCGTCGGCGGCACGACGAGCCAGCCCAGACGCCAGCCGGTCATGTTGAAGTACTTCGAAAAGCTGTTGACCGTGACCACGTCGTCGCCGAACGAGAGGGCGGAGACGGGCGGCGCATCGTAACTCAGTCCCTGATAGATCTCGTCGACGATCGTGAAGCCGCCGCGTGCGCGCACCGTTTTCACGATGCGTTCGAGTTCGGCGGGTTCGATCGAGGTGCCGGTCGGATTCGACGGCGAAGCGAGCAACACGCCGCGCGTGCGCGCAGTCCACAGACGCTCGACGTCGGCGGCCGTCAGCTGGAAGCGCGCGTCGGGGCCGCTTGGCACGAGCACGGGCTTGCCTTCCGCGGCTGCCACGAAATGGCGGTTGCACGGATAGCTCGGGTCGGGCATCAGCACTTCGTCGTCGCGGTCGACGAGCGCCGTGCAGGCGAGCAGCAACGCCGCCGACGCGCCCGCCGTCACGACGATCCGTGCCGGATCGACGCTCAGACCATACGCGTGCTGATAATGCGCGGCGATCGATTCGCGCAGCGCGTGCAGACCGAGCGCGCTGGTGTACTGCGTGACGCCGCGGCGCAGCGCCGCAGCAGCGGCTTCGACGACAGGCTCGGGCGCCGTGAAATCCGGCTCGCCGATACCCATGTGGATGATGTCGCGTCCGGCGCGTTCGAGCTGGGCAGCTTCCTTCGCCAGTTCCATGACGTAGAACGGCTGGATCTCGTCGACGCGCGCGGCAAGCCGCAGCAGCGGTTCGGCAACGGTGTTCATGCGGGTGATTCCAGTACTTGCAGACAGCGCGACGGTCGGCGGGCGGCGCAGCCGGAAACTCCGGCCGCGCGCGCCGCGCCTCGCCGCGTGACGACTTTTACGACTTGCGGGCCGACTGGATTTCGGTGGCGCGCAGCTGCGCCGCCACCTTGTCCAGCACGCCGTTCACGTACTTGTAGCCGTCCGAGCCGCCAAACGTCTTGGTGAGCTCGACCGCTTCGTTGATGACGACGCGATAGGGGATGTCGACGTGATGCTTGAACTCGTAGGTCGCCACGAGCAGCACCGCGCGTTCGACCGGCGAAAGCTGCTCGATCGGACGGTCCAGACACGGCGCGACGAAGGCGGAGAGTTCCTCCGACTCGCGAATCACGCCGTGCAGGATGGCGTCCAGATGTTCATGGTCAGCCTTGTCGTAGCCCTGCGAACCGCGCAATTGCGCGTCGATCTCGCCGGAGGGCACCCCCGACAGCAGCCACTGATACAACCCCTGCGTGGCCAGTTCGCGGGAGCGGCGGCGCGCGCTCTTCATTGCTGTTCCTCTTCGTCTTCCTCGTCCTCGTCGTCGTCGCCGCCGTCGAGTTGTTCCAGCGCCACCGTCAGGTTCGCCATTTCCACTGCGACGCGCGCGGCGTCACGACCCTTTTCGGTCATGCGCGCGACGGCCTGCTCGTCGTTTTCCGTCGTGAGGACGGCGTTCGCGACCGGCACGCCGAAGTCCAGCGCGATGCGCGAGATGCCCGAGCCGCTTTCGTTCGAAACGAGTTCGAAGTGGTAGGTTTCGCCGCGCACGACCGCGCCGAGCGCGATCAGGGCGTCGAACTGGCCGCTTTCCGCGAGCTTTTGCAGCGCGAGCGGGATTTCCAGCGCGCCCGGCACGGTGACGAGCAGCACGTCTTCGCCCGTGACGCCGAGGCGTTCGAGTTCTTCGATGCAGGCGTCGGCGAGGCCGTTGCAGACGGGTTCATTGAAGCGCGACTGGACGATGCCGATGCGCAGTCCGTCGCCGTCCAGGTTCGGTTGGTATTGTCCGATTTCCATGTGGTATCCGTAGGTTCGATTGAGCGTGGTGACGCGTGAAGGGATGCGAGCCGCGCTTATGGCGCGGCGCGGTCGGCCGTTTCCGGCGGGCAGGGCGCTTCCGTGCTGCTGCCCGGCATGGGCACGAAGCCGGTGACTTCGAGACCGTAGCCCGACATGCTGCCGAGGCGGCGCGGCTTCGAAAGCACCTGCATGCGTCCCACGCCGAGTTCGCGCAGGATCTGCGCGCCGATGCCGTAGGTCTTGAAGTCCACCGGCCGGCGTGCGAGCGCCTCCGCGCGCTCTTTCTGGTCGAACGCCTTGAAGACCTCGACCAGATGTTCCTTGCTCTCGCCGCAGTTGAGCATGACGATCACGCCGAGATCGCGCTCGGCGATCTCGCGCATGGCGGCGTCGAGCGTCCACGAATGCGTGGATGAGCCCGTTTCCAGCAGATCGAGCATCGACAGCGGCTCGTGCACGCGCACCGGCGTGTCGATGTCCGGCTTCGGCGTGCCGCGCACCAGCGCGATGTGCGGCGTGCCCGTGGGCTGGTCGACGTACATGATCGCGCGGAACGCGCCGTGGGCCGTCTGCATGGTGCGCTCGGCCACGCGCTCGACGATCGATTCCGTGCGGCTGCGATAGTGGATCAGGTCGGCGATGGTGCCGATCTTGATGCCGTGCTCCTGCGCGAACTCCATGAGGTCGGGCAGGCGCGCCATCGTGCCGTCGTCGTTGATCACTTCGCAGATGACCGAGGCGGGCGTGAGACCCGCGAGCGCCGTGAAGTCGCAGCCCGCTTCCGTGTGGCCGGCGCGCACGAGCACGCCGCCCGGCTGGGCCATGATCGGGAACACGTGGCCCGGCTGCACGATGTGCTCGGCCTTCGCGTCGTGCGCGACAGCCGCGTGGATCGTGCGCGCGCGGTCGGCCGCCGAGATGCCCGTGGTGACGCCTTCCGCCGCCTCGATGCTCACCGTGAACGCCGTGCCGTATTGCGTGCCGTTGCGTTGGGTCATCAGCGGCAGGTTCAGCAGCTTGCAGCGTTCCTGCGTGAGCGTGAGGCAAATCAGCCCACGGCCGTACTTCGCCATGAAGTTGATGGCTTCCGGCGTGACGAATTCCGCTGCGATGACGAGGTCGCCCTCGTTCTCCCGGTCTTCTTCGTCGACGAGGATCACCATCTTGCCGGCTTTGAGCTCGGCAATGATTTCAAGGGTGGAAGAGAGCGTCATGTTGGGAATCTGGCTGGAAAGCGCACATTTTACGCCACGCGGGCGGGCGCGTCGCCCTGAACGGGGGCGAGGCGACGGGTTTTGGGGCGCCGGGCGGTGCGGGCGGCCCTGCACGGGCGCTGCCGGCGCCCGGCTCCGTCTGGATCAAGCGCGCGCAGGCATTGGCCGAACGGCTAGCTGGTCGGAGCGTGGCGCCGTCGCGACAATAGTAACGTTTTACGTTATTAACGCGAGACGTTACTATCGCGCATCTGTTTCGATTTCGCGCAGGGCGAAGCGTCGCAGGTCCGCATCGTCGACTATCACTGAGGAAGATCAACATGGCACGTGACGTCCCGCTCGCCACGCCCGGCGAGATTCTCAACGAGGACTGGCTCAAGCCGCTCGGCGTGAGCCAGTACGCGCTGGCCAAGGCCATCGGCGTGCCGCCGCGGCGCATCAACGAGATCGTGCTCGGCAAGCGCGCGATCACGGCGGACACGGCCGTGCGGCTCGCGGTCTATTTCGGCACCGACGCGCGCAGCTGGATGGAGCTGCAGGCGCACTACGACACCGAGTGCGCGCGCGAGGCGCTCGCCGACATCCTCGCGAACATCCAGCCGCACGCGCGCGCCGCCGCCGGCGCCGCGGCGCCGTGACCCCGTGACACACACGGCGCGCTCCGTCGAGCAAACGCTTAACGCAACAACACGTCGTCGGCGAGACCCTTCGTGAGCTCCAGCGCCTGGCGTTCGAACAGCCGGCGATACAGACCGTTTTCGCGCCGCACGAGCGCATCGTGCGTGCCTTCCTCCACAATGCGCCCGCGCTCCAGCACCAGCAGCCGGTCGAGCGCGCGCACGGTCGACAGGCGGTGCGCCACCACCACGGTCGTGCGGCCGACCATCAGCCGCTCCATGGCCTGCTGGATCAGCAGCTCGCTTTCGCTGTCGAGGCTCGACGTGGCTTCGTCGAAGATCAGGATCGGCGCATTCGCGAGGAACGCGCGCGCGATCGCCACGCGCTGACGCTCGCCGCCCGACAGCTTCACGCCGCGCTCGCCGACCAGCGTGTCATAGCCGTTCGGCAGCGCCATGATGAAATCGTGCGCGCTCGCCTGCTGCGCGGCGTGGACGATCTCGGCGTGCGTCGCGCCCGGCCGCGCGTAGGCGATGTTCTCCGCGAGCGAGCGGTGGAACAACACCGGCTCCTGCTGCACGATGGCGATCTGCGAACGCAGCGAGGCTTGCTGCACGCGCGCGATGTCCTGATCGTCGATCGTGATGCGGCCTTCCGAGACATCATAGAGCCGCTGGATCAGCTTGATCAGCGTCGTTTTACCGGAGCCAGAATGGCCGACGAGGCCCACGCGCTCGCCCGGCGCGATGCGCAGCGTCAGGTTCGAATAGAGCGCGGCGTTCTGCGCGCCGTAGCGGAACGTCATGTTCTCGAAGCGGATGTCGCCGCGGTCGATCACGATCGGCGGTGCGCCGGGCGCGTCCTCGATGCCGAGCGGCTCCGTATCGAGCATCACGAGTTCTTCCATGTCGTTGACCGAACGCTGAAGATTGCGCACGTGCATGCCGACGTCGCGCAAATAGCCTTTCAGCAGGAAGAACAGCGTGAGCGCGAACGTGATGTCGCCGACGCTCGCGAGTCCGCGCGCCCAGAGCAGCAGCGCCGCGCCCAGAATGGCCGCCTGCATCGCCACCAGCAGCGCACCCTGCACGCCGCCGTTGAAGGTGCCGCGTCGCCACGTGCGGCGCGTGCGGCTATTCCACTTGGCGATCACGCGCGCGAGCCGCGACTCTTCGCGCGTCTCCGCACCGAAGGCCTTGACGACGGCGTTGCAGGAGATCGCATCCGCAAGCGCGCCGCCCATCTTCGTGTCCCACTGGTTCGCGAGCCGTGCGGACGGCGCGACGTAGAACAGCGAGAGCGACACGGTGATCGCCAGATAGATCGCCGAGCCGAGGCCGACCACGAGGCCCATCACGTGCCACTGGAGCGCGAGCAGGGCGGTCGAGCCGACCAGCATCACGAGCGACGGAAACAGCGCGACGAGCAGCGTGTCGTTGAGCAGATCGAGCGCCCACATGCCGCGCGTGATCTTGCGCACGGTCGAGCCCGCGAAGCTGTTCGCGTGCCAGTCGGTCGAGAAGCGCTGCACGCGATGGAAGGCGTGCGTGGCGACGCCGCTCATCATCTTCAGCGTGAGCACGATGATGTTCTGGAACGCGGCCTGGCGCATCAGCGTGCCGCCGAGCCCGAGCGCGGTGAGCGCCCAGAACGCGAAGACGGCTCCGTGCCACGCGGCGCCGTTGCTGCCCGCGGCGTCGTGCGCGAGCGCGTCGACGAGCTGGCCGGCGTAATGCGGCGTGAACACGTCGGCGAGTGCGCCGAGCAGCGCGGTCAGCGCGACGGCGCTCACGCGCAGCGGCTGGAGCATCCAGTGCCGGAACGTAAAGCCGAGCACATGGCGGAACGTCTGTCCGCCGGTCACTTTTTGATTGTCTTGGTCAGCCATGGGACGGCGCTTCGTGCCAGGTGGCGCGAAGACTTCATCGAGAATGCAAAAAAGGGCGGCGCAAAGCAGCCAGCGCGAAGAGCAGCGGATGACGCGGAGAAAAACGTCTCGCGCGCCGGCTTGAAAGCCGGACGCAAACAGGCTGAATCGCGGAAATAACGGCGCGGCGAAATCGGGCCGCGCGAATTGCGCCGGACTACGGCAGTGCGGGAAGCAGGAGGTGCGCGCGTGGCGCCATCACCCGAACTCGCGACATCACGGCAGTGGTCTCAATCGTTGCCATCTTTGCCTCCTTGTTCGAAGTCGGGTGAGAAAACCGCAGCGCGCCGGACGGTGCGTGCGAGTAAGGTATGAAGTTTATCAGCGCTACTGAATTTCTGCTGGCCCATTTGCGTGGGCGCTTTCGTCGTGGCATTCACGACACATTCGCGCGCCATCGTGGTGCGCGAATGTGTCTGAATCGTGTCTGAATCGAGCCGATCAACTTCAGACCGAAGGCTTGGCCGACACGCCCGCCGACAGCATGCGCTCGACATAGCGCGCAATCAGATCGATCTCCAGATTCACCTTCGTGCCTGCCGCGAGATGCTTGAGCGTGGTGACTTCCACCGTGTGCGGAATCAGGTTGATCGAGAACTCGCAGCCGTCCGCGCGATCGTCGACCGAATTCACGGTCAGGCTCACGCCGTTCACGGTGACCGAGCCCTTGTACGCGAGGTAGCGGCCGATCTCGACGGGCGCCAGAATGCGCAGCTCGTGCGACTCGCCCACGGGCGCGAAGCGCGTGACCGTGCCGAGGCCGTCCACGTGGCCCGAGACGATATGGCCGCCGAGCCGGTCGTGCGCGCGCAGCGCCTTTTCCAGATTCACTTCGCCCTTATCGGCGAGACCGACGGTGCGGTTCAGGCTTTCGCGCGACACGTCGACGTCGAACGTGGTCGCCGATTTGTCGATGACGGTCATGCAGGCGCCCTGGATGGCGATGCTGTCGCCGAGCTGCACGTCGTCGAGGCCGAGGCCGCCTGCGTCGACGCTCAGGCGCACGCCCGCGTCGG
Source organism: Paraburkholderia sp. Ac-20347 (assembly GCF_017104805.1). NCBI lineage: Bacteria > Pseudomonadati > Pseudomonadota > Betaproteobacteria > Burkholderiales > Burkholderiaceae > Paraburkholderia > Paraburkholderia sp. Ac-20347. Next base: position 19,127 of record NZ_JAAGPN010000138.1, read on the forward strand.
CTTCGCCGCCGAGCGGCTTGATCGATTCGATACGGCCCACGGCCGCGACGATTCCGGTAAACATCTGGCTGTCCTCTAGCTGTTCGTTCAGGGTGTTCGGGAGAATCATGATGCGTCGCCTTCTTGTGCGTCCTGCGTGTCTGGTTCGTCGTGCTCGTCGTGGGCTTCGGGCTGCACGACGCGCGCGAGTACGCGCAGGTCGTCGCCGACGCGCTCGACGCTATGGAACGCGAGACGCGTGCGCGCATCGAGCGAGGCGGGCGCGGCCAGATCGGCCATGCCGAGCGACTGCGTGCCGAGCAGCGAGGGCGCGAGATAGACGAGTAGTTCGTCGACGCAACCTTCGCGCAGCAGCGATCCGTTGAGCTTGTAGCCCGCTTCCACGTGCAGCTCGTTGACGCCGCGCGCCGCGAGTTCCGTGAGCATCGCGGGCAGATCGACCTTGCCGTGCTCGTTGCCGAGCGCGACGATTTCCGCGCCGCGCGCGCGCAGCGCTTCGGCGCGTTCCTCGGTGGCGGCGTCGAGCTTCGAGCAGAACACGAGCGTGGGCGCGCCCACGAAGATCTGCGAGAGCGGCGAGGCGTCGAGGCGGCTGTCGATCAGCACGCGTTTGGGTTGACGCGGCGTGTCGATCGCGCGCACGGTCATGCGCGGATCGTCTTCCTTCACGGTGCCGATGCCCGTGAGAATGGCCGAGGCGCGCGCGCGCCAGGCGTGACCGTCGGCGCGCGCGGCTTCGCCCGTGATCCACTGGCTTTCGCCGGAAGGCAGACCGGTCCGGCCGTCGAGCGTCGCGGCCACTTTCATGCGCACCCACGGACGCTTGCGCGTCATGCGCGAGACGAAGCCGATGTTCAGCTCGCGCGCTTCCTTCGCGAGCAGGCCGCAGCGCACGTCGATGCCCGCGTCGCGCAGGATCGAGAGGCCGCGCCCGGACACGAGCGGATTCGGGTCTTCCATCGCCGCGATCACGCGCGCGACTTTCGCTTCGATCAGCGCGTTCGCGCACGGCGGCGTGCGGCCGAAATGACTGCACGGTTCGAGCGTCACGTAGGCGGTCGCGCCACGCAGATCGTGGCCGCGCGTGCGGGCGTCCTTCATCGCCTGGATTTCGGCGTGATCGAAACCGGCGGGCTGCGTGAATCCTTCGCCGATCACCGCGCCGTCCTTGACCAGCACGCAGCCGACGCGCGGGTTCGGATCGGTGGTGTAAAGGCCGCGCGTCGCGAGGGCGAGCGCGCGTTCCATGTGGACGAAATCGGCTTGCGAGAACATCGTCGTGCTTTCTCCGCGGCGGCGGTCGGTTGGACGGGCGGGGCGTGCGCCCCGCCTTCGGCTGGGTGGTCGCTCAGTGCGTCGGCTTGTGCGTCAGCTCAGTGCGCGGACCTTACTTCGCTGCGGCTTCGGCGGCGAAGGCGCGGCGCGCGGCGGCGATCGTTTCGTCGAGAATCGCGTCGTCGTGCACGCTCGACACGAAGCCCGCTTCGTACGCCGACGGCGCGAAGTACACGCCCGCGTCCAGCATCTGATGGAAGAAGCGGTTGAAGCGCGCGACGTCGCTCTTCGTGACTTCGGCGAAGCTGCCGGGCACCTTTTCGGCGAAATAGAGGCCGAACATGGCGCCCACCGAATCGGCGACGAACGGCACGTTCGCTTCGCGCGCGGCCTGCGTGAGACCTTGTGCGAGACGCGCGGTCTTCGCGCTCAGGTCTTCGTAGAAGCCGGGCGCCTGGATCAGTTGCAGCGTCTTCAGGCCCGCCGCGACGGCGATCGGGTTGCCCGAGAGCGTGCCCGCCTGGTAGACGGTGCCGTTGGGCGCGAGGTGATCCATGATTTCGCGACGACCGCCGAACGCCGCCGCCGGCATGCCGCCGCCGATGACCTTGCCCAGACAGACGAGGTCGGCTTCCACGCCGTAGAGCGCCTGCGCGCCGCGCAGACCGACGCGGAAACCGCACATCACTTCGTCGAAAATCAGCACGCTGCCGTGCTTCGCCGTCAGGGCGCGCAGCGTGTGGATGAACTCCGGCGTGGCCTTCACGAGATTCATGTTGCCCGCGACCGGCTCGATGATCACGGCGGCGATTTCGTCGCCGAACGCCTTGAACGCTTCTTCGAGCGCGGCGACGTTGTTGTATTCGAGCACGGTGGTGTGCTTCGCGGTATCGACCGGCACGCCCGCCGACGTGGGGTTGCCGAACGTCAGCAGGCCCGAGCCGGCTTTCACGAGCAGGCTGTCGGCGTGGCCGTGGTAGCAGCCTTCGAACTTGACGATGCGGTCGCGCTTCGTGAAGCCGCGCGCGAGACGCAGCGCGCTCATGGTCGCTTCCGTGCCGCTCGACACCATGCGCACCTGTTCCATCGACGGCACGATCTTGCAGATTTCCTCGGCGATCTCGATCTCGGCTTCGGTCGGCGCGCCGAACGAGAAGCCGTTGGCGAGCACGCGCTGGACGGCTTCGAGCACTTCCGGATGCACGTGGCCGACGATCATCGGACCCCACGAACCGATGTAGTCGATGTAGCGCTTGCCTTCGGCGTCCCAGAAGTACGCGCCTTGCGCGCGCTCGACGAAGCGCGGCGTGCCGCCGACCGAGCGGAATGCGCGCACGGGCGAGTTCACGCCGCCCGGAATGGTGCGCTGGGCGCGTTCGAAGAGAGCCTGGTTCGTGGTGTTGGACATGGGTGCTGGACCTGCGAGAGTGGTAGAGCGCGGATCGCGCGGCCGGGTGGTCTCGCGCGTCGTCGACGGACCCCGGCGGCGTCGCGGGCGTGGCATGCGTCACGCGCGGTGCGGGCGAGGGGCGGTTCTCCCGAAATTGTACCGGAGTCGCGCCGAACGGGCCGGGGGCCGGAACCGCTGCCGGGGCGGTGCGGGCGCGTCTGCGCGGGGCCCGG
>NZ_JAAGPN010000139.1:0-21944 GCF_017104805.1 Paraburkholderia sp. Ac-20347
GTCGCGAATTCCGTCCGCGTGAGGAAGGTGGCGAGCGCCGTCCGTTCCAGCGCCGCGATGAAGGCGGTGAACGTCGCCCGTTCCAGCGTCGGGATGAAGGCGGTGAACGTCGCGAATTCCGTCCGCGTGAGGAAGGTGGCGAGCGCCGTCCGTTCCAGCGCCGCGATGAAGGCGGTGAACGTCGCCCGTTCCAGCGTCGGGATGAAGGCGGTGAACGTCGCGAATTCCGTCCGCGTGAGGAAGGTGGCGAGCGCCGTCCGTTCCAGCGCCGCGATGAAGGCGGTGAACGTCGCCCGTTCCAGCGTCGGGATGAAGGCGGTGAACGTCGCGAATTCCGTCCGCGTGAGGAAGGTGGCGAGCGCCGTCCGTTCCAGCGCCGCGATGAAGGCGGTGAACGTCGCCCGTTCCAGCGTCGGGATGAAGGCGGTGAACGTCGCGAATTCCGTCCGCGCGAGGAAGGTGGCGAGCGCCGTCCGTTCCAGCGCCGCGACGAAGGTGGTGAACGTCGCCCGTTCCAGCGCCGCGACGAACGCAACGACCGCCGCGAATTCCGCCCGCGTGACGAAGGTGGCGAACGCCGCCCCTTCCAGCGCCGTGACGAAGGCGGTGAACGTCGCGAATTCCGTCCGCGTGACGAAGGTGGCGAACACCGCCCGTTCCAGCGCCGTGACGAAGGCGGTGAACGTCGCGAATTCCGTCCGCGTGAGGAAGGTGGCGAGCGCCGCCCGTTCCAGCGCCGTGACGAAGGCAGCGAACGTCGCGAATTCCGTCCGCGTGACGAAGGTGGCGAACGCCGCCCCTTCCAGCGCCGTGACGAAGGCAGCGAACGTCGCGAATTCCGTCCGCGCGAGGACCGCGGTTCCGCACGCCCCGTAAAGGCGTCGTGGGGTGCGCGCGATGGCGCGCCCGCGCGCAAGCCCGCTGCCAGGTCGTTCGACAACGCGCCGCGCCGCGACAGCGAGAACGCCGCACCGCAACGCGCCGCGCGCGTGGAGATCGACGGCGACAACGTCATGCGCCTGTCCAAGCGCATGTCGGAACTGGGCCTGTGCTCGCGCCGCGAAGCCGACGAATGGATCGAAAAGGGCTGGGTCTTCGTCGACGGTGAAGTCGTCGACACGCTTGGCGCCAAGGTCACGCCCGAACAGCGCATCGAAGTCGATCCCGCCGCACTCGCCGCCCAGGCGCGCCAGGTGACGATCCTGCTGCACAAGCCGGTCGGCTTTGTGTCGGGTCAGGCCGAGGACGGCTACGAACCCGCCGTCACGCTCGTCACTGGCGACAACCACTGGGACGGCGACCGCTCGGGAATCCGCTTCTCGGCACAGCATCTGCGTACGCTCGCGCCGGCCGGCCGCCTCGACATCGACTCGACCGGCCTGCTCGTCCTGACGCAGGACGGCCGCGTCGCGAAGCAACTGATCGGCGAAAGCTCGGACATCGACAAGGAATACCTCGTGCGCGTCACCTACGGCGATGTCGAGACCGAAGTCGACCAGCATTTCCCGGCCGAACTGCTCGCGAAGCTGTGCCACGGTCTGTCGCTCGACGACGTGCCGCTCAAGCCCGCCGAAGTCAGCTGGCAGAACGGCGAACAACTGCGTTTCGTGCTGCGCGAAGGCAAGAAGCGCCAGATCCGCCGCATGTGCGAACTGGTCGGTCTGCACGTCGTGGGCCTCAAGCGCGTGCGCATGGGCCGCGTGATGCTGGGCGCGCTGCCGCAAGGCCAGTGGCGCTACCTGTCCGCCGACGAAGGGTTTTAATCCGCGACGCGGTTCTGCCTGAACCGCAAGCCATGAAAAACGGGAGCCAGTGGCTCCCGTTTTTATTTGCACGTCGAGGCGCGAATGGCGCGAATGGCACAAATGGCGCAGAGCGCGGGGATTGCGCGCCTCGCGCGTCAGTCGTCGCTGTTCGGATCGAGATGCGGGAACAGGATGTCGGTGAAACCGAACTTCGAGAAGTCGGTGATACGCATCGGGTACAGCTTGCCGATCAGGTGGTCGCATTCGTGCTGCACCACGCGCGCATGAAAGCCCTCAGCGACGCGCTCGATCGGCGTGCCGTACTGATCGAAGCCGTTGTAGCGGATCATCGAATAGCGACTCACCGCGCCGCGCAGGCCGGGCACCGAAAGGCAGCCTTCCCAACCCTCTTCCATGTCGTGCGACAAGGGATGGATGACCGGGTTGATCAGCACGGTTTGCGGCACCGCCGGCGCCTCCGGGTAACGCTCGTTCTGCTCGAAACCGAAGATCACCACCTGCAGATCGACGCCGATCTGCGGCGCGGCGAGACCCGCGCCGTTCGCGGCGTGCATCGTGTCGAACATGTCGGCGATCAGTTCGTGCAGCTCGGGCGTATCGAAATGATCGACCGGTCTGGCGATACCGAGCAGGCGCGGATCGCCCATCCTGAGAATTTCGCGAATCATGTTGAGTGCCCCTCCAGGAGCTTGTGCAACCCATCCTCGTCGAGCACCGGCACGCCGAGTTCCTCGGCTTTCGCGAGCTTGCTGCCCGCTTCGGCACCCGCCACCACGTAGTCGGTCTTCTTCGACACCGAGCCGGCCACCTTCGCGCCAGCCGCTTCCAGCATCTCTTTCGCCTCGTCGCGCGTGAGCGTGGGCAGCGTGCCCGTGAGCACCACCGTCTTGCCCGCGAGCACGCCAACCGGCGCTTTCGGCGCAGGCGGACCTTCAGCCCATGTGACCTTGCCCGGCGCGCGCAGTTGCTCGATCACGGTGCGGTTATGTTCTTCCGCAAAGAACTGGTGGATCGATTCCGCCACGATCGGCCCCACGTCCTTCACGTCGAGCAGCTGCTCGATGCTCGCGTCCATGATCGGATCGAGCGAACCGAAGTATTTGGCCAGATCCTTCGCCGTGGACTCGCCCACCTGACGAATGCCCAGTGCATAAATGAAGCGCGCCAGCGTGGTCGACTTGGCTTTTTCGAGCGAATCCAGCAGGTTTTGCGCCGATTTTTCGGCCATGCGATCCAGTTCCGCGAGCGTCGCGAAACCGAGATTGAACAGGTCCGCGGGTGTGCGCACGAGATTCTGCTCGACGAGCTGGTCGATAATCTTCTCTCCCAGACCGTCGATGTCGAGCGCGCGGCGTTGTGCGAAATGCCAGAGCGCCTGCTTGCGCTGCGCCGGGCAGAACAGCCCACCGGAACAACGCGCGATGGCCTCGTCAGGCAGACGCTCGATGCGCGAACCGCACACCGGACATTCGGTCGGCATGACGAATTCTGCTGCATCGGGCGGACGACGATCGAGCAGCGCGCTCACCACCTCAGGAATCACGTCGCCGGCGCGCCGCACGATCACCGTGTCGCCGATGCGGATGTCCTTGCGGCGCACTTCGTCTTCGTTGTGCAACGTGGCGTTCGTGACGGTCGCGCCGCCCACGAACACCGGCTCCAGCCGGGCGACCGGCGTGATGGCGCCGGTACGGCCCACCTGCACGTCGATGGCCAGCAGTTTCGTGAGCGCTTCCTGCGCCGGAAACTTGTGCGCGAGCGCAAAGCGCGGCGCGCGCGAGACGAAGCCGAGCGCGTCCTGCTCGTCGCGGCGGTTGACCTTGTAGACCACGCCGTCGATGTCGTACGGCAGGCTCTCGCGCTTCTCGCCGACCGCGCGGAAGAAGTCGAGCAAGCCTTGCGCGCCCTTCACGACCGCACGCTCGCCGTTCACCGGCAGGCCCATTTCCGCGTACCAGTCGAGCAGTTCGCTATGCGTAGCCGGCATCGGCTCGCCTTCGAGCACCCCAATGCCGTATGCGAAAAACGACAGCGGACGCTGCGCCGTGATCTTCGAATCGAGCTGACGCAGGCTGCCCGCCGCCGCGTTGCGCGGGTTCGCGAATTCCTTCTGCCCGGCCTCGCGCTGACGATCGTTCATGCGCGCGAAGTCGCGGCGGAACATCAGCACTTCGCCGCGCACGTCGAGCACCTTCGGCACGCGCTTGCCCTTCAGCCGCAGCGGCAGCGAGCGGATCGTGCGCACGTTTTCGGTGACGTTCTCGCCCGTCGCGCCGTCGCCGCGCGTGGACGCCTGCACGAACACGCCGTCGACATAGCGCAGCGAAATGGCGAGGCCGTCGAACTTGAGCTCGCAGGCGTATTCGACCAGTTCGCCTTCGGGCTTGCCGAGCGTGTCGTGCACGCGCTTGTCGAACGCGGCGATGTCTTCGTCGGCGAAACCGTTATTGAGCGAGAGCATCGGCACGTCATGGACGACCGGTTCGAAACCCTCGGACGCCTCGCCGCCGACGCGCTGCGTGGGCGAATCGGGCGTGATGAGGTCGGGATGCTCGGTCTCGATCGCCTGCAGCTCGCGGAACAGCGTGTCGTATTCCGCGTCGGGCAGCTCCGGCTGGTCGAGCACGTAGTAAGCGTGATTGGCGCGCTCGAGTTCGGCGCGCAGCCACGCCGCGCGCTCGGTCGCGGTGGATGCTTCAGAGGGACGGGCGGGATGACGGACCATGCTGGGAACGGTTTCTGACGAGTGTTTTCGGAGTCAGATTATCTCAGGAAGCCGCCCGTGTCGCATCGGCCGAATGGCTAACGTCGCGGGAACTTCGGGGCGGCTTCGTGCGCTCCCGTACGCGACGCTCGAATCTCCTGGCCGGATGGCTAACGTTGGCCCGAATCCGTTGACGAAGCCCCCGCGCCGATGCGAACTTGAAAGCATCGTAACCGGCCCCGACGCCCTCCCCGTCAACCGCTCATGAACATGCCGAACCCATGCTCCGTGCCTGCGGCGTACGCCGTTCCGCCGCTTGCCGCCAGTGCGCAAGCGCACTTGGAGCCCCGTTGCGTGCCGAACGCGAACCCAGACGCAAAAAAAAAGGCGCGGCGCCACGACAGCACCGCGCCTTTCGCGCTCGGATTATTTCAGCTCTTACTGGCTGAACAGGCGGCGCGTGGCCGGCGAGCCCGCCGGAATACCGGCTTGCTCGAGCTTCGCGTAGAGCGTCATGAGCTGCTTGTCGATGTTCTGCAACACCGACTCCGGCAGCGGACGGCGCTGATCGTCCACCACCCGACCGCCGATGCGCTCGGCGAGCGAACGCGCGTAGTCGCACATCAGGCGGAACGGCAGGATGTCCTCGTCGGCCACCGGCACGTCGAGGATCAGCGTGATCATCTGGCCGCCCTTGTACGTGAGGTCGTCACGCAGGAAATTCGTGTCGCCGAACTGGAGCATGAACACCGGGCTCTGCTTCGCGTCGAGCTTCACGAAACGCGTGCCGTCGCGCGACAGCAGCAGGCCGTCCTGAGCCGCCACCGCCTGCACATAATTCGCCGACCACGGCGCGCCGTCCGACAACACGTTGATCGACAGCTGCGCGTCGCACTGCGCGGCAAATCCGTCGAGCTCGCGCGCCATCGCGACCGTTTCCATCATGTCGGGAAATTCGGGCAAGCCGTCCACGCCATCGGCGAACTGCTGCACGCCCGTGACGAACTCCGAGAACTCCAGCTCGTTGAGCGGGCCATTGCGGTTCGCAAGCTGCGCGGCCGCGCGCAGTTCCTCGTAGCGCACGCCATTCTGCAGCAGTTCCCAGCCGTCGCCGCCCTCGGGCTTGCCTTCGATATGCACAGGCTTGCTACCGGCGCGACGCAGACGCTGCGCGAGCGGAATCACACGCTCGCCGGGCAGCACTGCGCCCAGTCGAATCGGCACGATGCAGTCGATGCGGCGATCCACAACCGCCGGAGGCGCCGACGAAATGGTCGTCGCCGCGGGCAGCACGGGCTCGACGCGTTCGCCTTCGGCGGCTTTCGCCTCTTTGGCTTCCGCCTTTACATCGGCTGTAGCGTTCTTGTCTGCAGCCGCTTCGCCCGGCTGCGCGTCGGTCGCATCCGCCGTCGCGGCGGCCGTGGCCGGTTCGCCGCCCTCACTCTCGACCTGCGCCTGTTCGGCTTCGGCGAAACCGTTCGGCGACGTGTTCTCGGCCTGAATATCCACGGGCGTATCGGCCGGTGCCACCGAGCCGAAGCCAGGCTCCACGCGGTCCTCGGCCAGTTCGCCGCCCGCAAGCGAGGGCTCGCGGCGCGACGGCGCACGGGCCGGCTCGATGAACGGGCTCTGTTCCTCGAGTTCGCCGCCCAGCGGCGTGTCGACCGCCTCTTCGGGCATTGGACGCGGCATGCGCCGGCGCACCTTGGCGCCTTGCCATGCGTTGTACACCACCACGCCCCCGACGACCACGGCACCCGCGCCGATCAACCCGAGAGTCAACTGATCCATGCATGCTCCATCAGCAATTCTTTTTCCGGCGGCGCGCCCGGCGCGCCGTCCTCGTCTATCGATATAGACCGCAATTCAAACTGCGAAGTAAAGCGCGAATCAAATCGCGCGTTACTTCGCCAATCAGATCGTATTCTGTGCGAAACCCGCAGCCGTTTCCATGTCGACGGCGACGATACGGGAGACGCCCTGCTCCTGCATCGTCACGCCGATCAGCTGCTGCGCCATCTCCATCGCAATCTTGTTGTGCGAGATGAACAGGAACTGCGTCTTGTTCGACATCGCACGCACGAGGTTGGCGAAACGCTCCGTGTTGGCGTCGTCGAGCGGCGCGTCCACTTCGTCGAGCAGACAGAACGGCGCGGGATTGAGCTGGAACATCGCGAACACGAGCGCAGTTGCGGTCAGCGCTTTCTCGCCGCCCGACAGCAGGTGAATCGTCGAGTTCTTCTTGCCCGGCGGCTGCGCCATGACCTGCACGCCCGCATCGAGAATCTCGTCGCCAGTCATGATGAGCTTCGCCTGACCGCCGCCGAAGAGACGCGGGAACAGATCGCCGAAATGCTTGTTCACTTCGTCGAACGTGCCTTGCAGCAGCGTGCGCGTTTCCTGGTCGATCTTGCGGATCGCGTCTTCGAGCGTTTCGATCGCGCTCGTCAGGTCGGCCGACTGCGCGTCGAGGAAGGTCTTGCGCTCCTTCGCCGCGGCCAGTTCGTCGAGCGCGGCCATGTTGACCGGTCCGAGCGCCGTGATCGCGTTGTTGATGCGCGTGACTTCGCCTTGCAGATACGAGGGCTTGAGGTCCGGCGTGAGCTTTTCCTGCAGCGCCGCCTCGTCCACGCCAGCCGCCTGCAACTGCTCGACGAACTGCTCGCCATTCAGGCGCGCGGCCTGTTCCTTGAGTTGCAATTCGGTGATGCGGTCGCGCAGCGGTTGCAGCGCGCGTTCGGCAGCAAGACGCGTTTCGTCGGCGGCACGCAGCTTGGCGCTCAGATCGTCGAGTTCAGCGCGCGCGTTGCGCAGCAACTCTTCCTTCTCCGCGCGAATCTCCAGCGCGTCTTGCAGGCCGGTGTGCGCGGTCTGCTCGTTGATGGTTTCGAGTTCGGCGCGCGCGTCTTCGAGCGAGCCCGCCACGCGTTCGCTCTGATCGTGCGAGATCTGGATGTTGCGACGAAGTTCTTCGATGCGCGCGGCCAGATTGCGGGCCGCGAAGCGCGCATCGCCCGCGGCGCGTTCGAGATCGCGCGCGGCATTGCGCGCCGCACCCAGTTCTTCGTCGAGCGCCTCGAATGCAAGCTGGTTGTCTTCGAAACGCGCCTGGAGTTCGGCGAGCTCTCCGTCGTGGCGCTCGAAATTCGCTTCCGATTCGGCACGCAGCGCGCGCTGCTCTTCGATCTGCGCGCGAATTTCTTCCAATTCTTCACGGATCTGCGTGCTACGCGCCGTGTAACGCTCGTGCGCCTGCGTGAGCTTGAGCACATCCATTTGCAGCGCGTGCACGCGCTGCGTGGCACGGTCGGCTTGCTGGCGTGCCTCGCCGAGCACCTGAGCGGCCTGCGTATGCGCGGCTTCCGCGCGCACCACGGCCGAGCGGGCTTCGTCGGCGAGCAGCGCCTGGGCGCGCACCTGGCGCGTGAGATTTTCGATCTCCTGCTGGCGCGCCAACATGCCCGCCTGCTCGGAATCGGCGGCGTAAAGCTGCACGCCCACGCGCGACACCGAGTGACCGGCCTTCACCACGAAGGCGCCGCCTTCGGGCAATTGCGCGCGTTGCGCGAGCGCGTCTGCCAGATCGTTCGCGACGAAGGTCGTGCCGAGCCATTCGTTGAGCACCGCGCGCAGACCCGCATCGTCGATACGCACGAGCGAGAGCAGCGGCGTGAGACCTGCCGGTGTGCTCGCCGTCTGGCCAGCCAGCGGCGGCGCGTAGAAAGCGAGCTTGGCAGGCGGCGCGTCAGTGGCGAACGCCTTGACCCAATCGAGATTCGACACTTCGAGCGCCGCGAGACGCTCGCGCAGCACAGCTTCGAGCGCGGTTTCCCAACCGGCCTCGACATGCAGCTTCTTCCACAGACGCGGCAACGCGCCCAGTTCGTGACGTTCGAGCCACGGCTGGATCTTGCCTTCGGTCTGAACGTTCTCCTGCAGTTGCTTGAGCGCCGCGAGACGCGCTTCGAACTGGTGAATCTGGGCGTTTTCGGCCTGTACGCGATCGTGCGCGGCACGGCGCTCGGCGTCCAGACGCGGCACGGTTTCCTGCGCGTCCGTGAGGCGGTCCTGGGCGTCGCGCAGAATTTCTTCCTGCTCGGCCAGTTGCATGCGCAGCTCTTCGAGCTGCACTTCGTCCGGCGCGTCGAGACCGCCTTCTTCCGACTTCAGGCGCTCGTGGCGCTGCTGAAGCTGCTGGAGCATTTGATCGGCGTTGCGCTGATGAGCGGCTTCGAGCTTGAGCGCCTGTTCCGTGCGCGCGATACCCGCACGCTCGTCGTTCAGTTGAGACTGGGCGTCGCGCCAGCGGTTTTCGAGCGCGGGCAGCGCTTCCTGCTTCGCGACGGCCTCTTCCTCGGCGATGGCGGCTTTTTCCTCGCCCATCGCCAGTTGCTCTTCGGCGTCTTCGATATCGTCCTGCGCCTTCTGCGCCTGGACCTGCCATTGCTCGCGCTGCGCCGTGAGCGCCGCGATCTGCGCCTGCACGCGATTGCGCGATTCGACGATGAACTTGATCTCGGCTTCGAGTCGGCTCACCTCGGCGTTCGCTTCATAGAGCGAGCCTTGCGCGCCCTGCATCGCGTCGCTGGCCGAATAGTGCGCCACGCGCAGCGTTTCGAGCTGCGCTTCGACTTCGCGCAGTTGCGCGGTATGCCGTTCGAGATCGATCTGCGCCTGTTCGATGGCGCGCTGCTGGCGCTGCTGCTCGCCCGCCGCCTCGTTCTTGCGCAACAGCCACAGCATGCGCTGCTTTTCTTCGCCGTCGGCCTGCAGTTCGCGGTACTTCGTCGCCACCACGGCCTGGCCTTCGAGCTTTTCCAGATTCGTGGACAGCTCGCGCACGATGTCTTCCACGCGCGTGAGATTCTCGCGCGTGTCGTGCAGGCGGTTTTCGGTTTCGCGACGGCGTTCCTTGTACTTCGACACACCCGCGGCTTCTTCGAGGAACACGCGCAGCTCTTCCGGCTTCGCCTCGATGATGCGCGCGATCATGCCCTGCCCGATGATCGCGTATGCACGCGGACCGAGGCCGGTACCGAGGAAGATGTCCTGAATGTCGCGGCGACGCGCCGGGAGATTGTTGATGTAGTAGCTCGAGGTGCCGTCGCGCGTGAGTACGCGCTTGACGGCGATCTCGGCATACTGGCCCCACTGGCCCGCGGCGCGCCCGTCGGCGTTGTCGAACACGAGCTCGACGCTCGCGCGGCTGCCGGGCTTGCGCGCGGTGGAACCGTTGAAGATGACGTCCTGCATCGACTCGCCGCGCAGTTCGGACGCGCGGGATTCGCCGAGCACCCAGCGCACGGCGTCGATGATGTTCGATTTACCACAGCCGTTCGGTCCGACCACTCCGACGAGTTGGCCCGGTACCTGGAAATGCGTGGGATCGACGAATGATTTGAAGCCAGCGAGTTTAATCGAGGTCAGACGCACGGCGATATCGCTGTTTGAATTGGAAGAGTGAACGGGACCGCCCGGACCGCCGCCGCGCGCCGTCGACCGTCACTTCAGTCGCACGGCGGCGCGAGGCGCCGCAGGATTCGCATCTGGCCGAACGAACGGCGCGCACAGCACGGACAGCCGCCACGGCTCGCCGTGCGAAGCGCCTGATGCACCTCAGTGCGCGCCCGGCCGGCGAGGATCAGGGGCAATCATACCATCGCACGCGTGCCATTCTGCCCGCCATCGGGCCGGGCGCCATGGCCGTCGTGGTGATTGACGGTTTTATCGGCACTTTTGTCAGTGCCCGGATCGCCGTTTGCATCGCTATCGTCTTCGCGGCGATGGTCGTCGTCCTTGCTGGACGAGGCGCTGGCATCGTCGCGGCCTTCTGCGCTGTTTTCAGGACTGACTTCATCGTCGAGCAGACCGGCGTCGGCGTGGGCGATCGCGCTGGCTTCGGCGCTCGCGTGGACCGTCTGCCGGGGACGCTTGCGCGCTTCCTGCGCGCGATGCACCCAGCTCGACAGCAGCGAGGCAAGCACGATGCACGCGCCGCCCGCCCATTCGCGCGGACCCGGCGTCTCGCCGGCGAGCAGCCACGACGAAAGCGCCGTCACGACGATTTCGAACAACATGATGATCGAGGCCCGGTTGGCCGGCACGCGCGCGAGCCCGTATTGCACGAGCATGTTGTTCACGCCCAGCAGCACGCCGAGCACCAGCACGAGCAAAACCGCGCGGGCGAGCGGCTCGCCGGCGTGCAGCGTCGGCATCGGCTCGAAAAACGAGGCGATCAGGCCGAAGATCGCCGCCCCGCCGAAAATCACGGCGGTGCGCATTTCCGGCTTCATCTGCGGCAACACACGACTCGTCTTCACGACGAGCACATTGCTCATCGCGAAACCCATACCGCCCGCGAGGCCCGCCCATTCGGCGGCGCTGCCCGGCAGCGGCACGCCCAGCTTCGGCGACCAGAGCATGAGCACCGCGCCCGCCAGCGACAGCGCGGCCAGCGCAGCGCCGGACCACGTCAGGCGCTCGTGCAGGATGAAATGCGCGAAGATCGCCGTCCATGCGGGCGTCAGATAGAACAGCAACAGCACGCGCATCACTTCGCCGTGAATCGCGCCCCACACGAATCCGATATTGGTCACGCCCGCCGCCAACCCGAGCAGCGGCAACACCCAGTGCCAGCGCACCGTTGCGATCGAACGGCGGCGCAGCAGCAGCACGAACAGGCAGCCCGCCGCGCTCGTCGCCGCGCCGGCAGCCGTGCCGGTCAAACCGAAACTCGCGAGCGTGCGCAGCGGAAACCAGATCACGCCCCACACCGAGGCGCCGATCATGATCGCGAGCGTCGGCCAGCCCGATTTCAGGCTGCGCGCGGTCGACTGGAAACCGGTCATCGCGCGATCCTCGCGGACATTGCACGCATCGCGTTGATCGCGGCCATCCAGCGTTTTTCAGACTGCATACCCATTCCTGTTCAGTTTCAGCTCGATGGCCGCGCGCGCCGCCGACCGGGTTCGCCCTCGATTCGTGCGCGATTTTTCCCCAAGCCGTCAGCGACTCGCGTCCGAGTCAAGTCCGACTCAGGCCCAGCCCACGCGCCACCGCGACCCAATCAGCAACCAGCGGCCACGCTATAATTCACGTTTTGCCAGCGACGGCGGCCGCACCGCCCGGCACGGCCCACCCGGCCGTCCGTGTCAACCAGCGTGTCAATCACCCGGTCCGTCCGGCGCACACTCTGCGCCGCGATCCCGCCCGCGTGTCCGCGCCCGTCGCTCCATCCGTTTTTCGCTTACGCCCGCCAGCCCTGTGAATCCGCTACTCGACACCCTCCAGTCCTATCCCTTCGAAAAGCTGCGCGCGCTCTTCAAGGACGTCGCGCCGAATGCTGGCCTGCGCCACATCAGCTTCGGGATCGGCGAGCCGAAACACCCGACGCCCGCGCTGATCCGCGACGCCATCGTCGCCTCGCTCGACGGTCTGTCGGTGTATCCGGCCACGGGCGGCAGCCCGGCGCTGCGCGAAGCGATCGCGAAATGGGTGAGCGAACGCTACAGCCTGCCCGCCATCGACGCCAGCACCCAAGTGCTGCCGGTCTCGGGCTCGCGCGAGGCGCTGTTCGCGCTCGCCCAGGCGGTCGTGGACCCCACGGCGGGCGCCAAAGACCCGGCAAAGCGCGCGATCGTACTCTGCCCGAACCCGTTCTACCAGATCTACGAAGGCGCAGCGCTGCTCGCGGGCGGCGAGCCGTACTTCGTCAACAGTGATCCGGCCCGCAACTTCGCCTGCGACTATTCGCAGGTCCCGGAAGCCATCTGGGCGCGCACGCAGCTGCTCTACGTCTGCTCGCCGGGCAACCCGACGGGCGCCGTCCTCACGCTCGACGACTGGCGCGAACTGTTCGCGCTGTCCGATCGCTACGGCTTCGTGATCGCGTCCGACGAATGCTATTCGGAGATCTATTTCGACGAATCGACGCCGCCGCTCGGCGGTCTCGAAGCCGCGCACCAGCTCGGCCGCGGCTTCGAGCGCCTGATCATGCTGTCCAGCCTCTCGAAGCGCTCGAACGCGCCGGGCATGCGCTCGGGCTTCGTGGCGGGCGACCCGGCGATCCTCAAGCAGTTCCTGCTGTACCGCACCTATCACGGCTCGGCGATGTCGCCGGTCTGGCAGTCCGCCAGCATCGCCGCGTGGGGCGACGAGGCGCACGTGCGCGAGAACCGCGCGAAGTACGTGCAGAAGTTCTCGACCGTCACGCCCATGCTCGCCGACGTGCTCGACGTGAAGCTGCCGGACGCCGCGTTCTACCTCTGGGCCAACGTCGCGCGCACCGGCCTCTCGGACACCGCGTTCGCCCAGCGCCTCTACGCCGACTATAATGTGACGGTCCTGCCCGGCTCGTTTCTCGCGCGCGAAGCGCACGGCGCGAACCCGGGCGAAGGCTTTGTCCGTCTGGCGCTCGTCGCCGACGTCGACGAATGCACCGAGGGCGCGCAGCGCATCGTCGACTTCTGCCGCTCGCTCGAGGCATAACACCGTCAGCCGTAACGTCACCGCCGAACGCGCGCCCCGCCGCGCGCGTATCGCCACCGAATTCCCGCCATCCAACGGCTTTTGAACTCACACGAAATCATCACCATGTCGCAACAACTTCAGCAGATCATCGACACCGCCTGGGAAAACCGCGCCGACTTTTCGCCCAAGTCCGCGCCGAACGACGTGCGTGAAGCCGTCGCCCACGTCATCGCCGAACTGGACAAGGGCGCGCTGCGCTGCGCCGAGAAGAAGGACGGCGACTGGGTCGTCAACCAGTGGGTGAAGAAGGCCGTGCTGCTGTCGTTCCGCCTGGAAGACAACGCGCCGATGGCCGCCGGCGGCTTCACGCAGTTCTTCGACAAGGTGCCCTCGAAGTTCGCCAACTACACGGCTGAAGACTTCGCCGCAGGCGGCTTCCGCGTCGTGCCGCCGGCCATCGCGCGCCGCGGCTCGTTCATCGGCAAGAACGTCGTGCTGATGCCGTCGTACACCAACATCGGCGCGTACGTCGACGAAGGCACGATGGTCGACACGTGGGCAACGGTCGGTTCGTGCGCGCAGATCGGCAAGAACGTCCACCTTTCGGGCGGCGTGGGCATCGGCGGCGTGCTGGAGCCGCTGCAGGCCAACCCGGTCATCATCGAAGACAACTGCTTCATCGGCGCGCGCTCGGAAGTCGTGGAAGGCGTGATCGTCGAAGAAAACTCGGTCATCTCGATGGGCGTGTACCTCGGCCAGTCGACCAAGATCTATGACCGCGAAACCGGCGAAATCTCGTACGGCCGCATCCCGGCAGGCTCGGTCGTCGTGGCCGGCAACCTGCCCTCGAAGGACGGCTCGCACAGCCTGTACTGCGCCGTGATCGTCAAGAAGGTCGACGCGAAGACGCGCGCCAAGGTCGGCCTGAACGAGCTGCTGCGAGGCGACTGATGGCGAAGGCCGCAAAGACCGTGGTCGTCTACGGCATTCCGAACTGCGACACCGTGAAGAAGGCCCGCGTGTGGCTGGAAGAGCATGGCATCGAGTTCGAATTCCACGACTTCAAGAAAGCCGGCGTGTCGAACGCGCTGGTGCAGGACTGGCTCAAGGATGTCTCGCTCGATCAGCTGATCAACAAGCGCGGCACGACGTGGCGCGGCCTGTCCGAGGTTCACAAGGCCGAAGCCGATTCGACCGCGGGCGCGATCGCCCTGATGATCCACAAGCCGTCGATCATCAAGCGCCCGGTCGTGGCCGTGAACGGCCGCGTGAAGACGCTCGGTTTTTCGGCCGAGCAGTACGCGGAGCTGTTTGCCTGAACTGCGTTTGAGGCACTGCGCGAGCGGAGCGCCCAGCCGTCGGAAGTCTTCGATAACCGTGCGAATCCGCTAGCGCATCATCGTCACAAGCTGTTGCCGGCCCCTGCATTGCAGCGGCGCCGGCATTTTTATTGAAAGTGGTCCCTTCATGTCCGCCACCCTCGCCCTTACCGAAGCCCTGATCGCGCGCGCGTCCGTGACGCCCGACGACCAGCACTGCCAGCGCATCATGACCGAACGCCTCAACGCGCTCGGCTTCGCGTGCGAAACGATCGAATCCAACGGCGTGACCAACCTGTGGGCCGTCAAGCGCGGCACGGACGCCGACGCGCCGCTGCTCGCCTTCGCGGGTCACACCGATGTGGTGCCGACCGGCCCCATCGAGCAATGGAGCTCGCCGCCGTTCCAGCCCTCGCATCGCGACGGCGTGCTCTACGGCCGCGGCGCCGCCGACATGAAGACCTCGCTCGCCGCCTTCGTGGTCGCCAGCGAAGAATTCGTGGCGGCGCACCCGCAGCATCGCGGCACGATCGCCTTCCTGATCACGAGCGACGAGGAAGGCCCCGCCACCGACGGCACCGTCAAGGTGGTCGAGGCGCTCCAGGCGCGCGGCGTGAAGATGGACTACTGCATCGTCGGCGAACCGACGTCGACGAATACGCTCGGCGACTGCGTGAAGAACGGCCGCCGCGGCTCGATGTCGGGCAAGCTCGTCGTCAAGGGCGTGCAGGGTCACATTGCCTATCCGCATCTCGCGAAGAATCCGGTGCATCTGCTGGCGCCTGCGCTCGCCGAACTCGTCGCCGAAAAATGGGACGACGGCAACGAATACTTCCCGCCCACCACGTGGCAGGTTTCGAACCTGCACAGCGGCACGGGCGCGAGCAACGTGATTCCGGGCCACGCCGACGTGCAGTTCAACTTCCGCTTCTCGACCGCGAGCACGGTGGAAGGTCTGCAACAGCGCGTGCATGCGATTCTCGACAAGCACGGCCTCGAATACGATCTGCACTGGAGCATCAGCGGCCTGCCCTTCCTCACGCCGCGCGGCGCGCTCTCGAACGCGCTCGAAAAGGCGATTCACGACGAAACCGGCGTGACCACCGAGCTTTCGACCACCGGGGGCACCTCTGACGGCCGCTTCATCGCACGCATGTGCCCGCAGGTCGTGGAGTTCGGACCGCCCAACGGCAGCATCCACAAGATCGATGAGCACATCGAAGTCAAATTCATCGACCCGCTCAAGAACGTGTACCGCCGCGTGCTCGAACAGCTGATCGCCTGACGCGATCGGCCTGCACGCACTGGAGCCCCTGATATGACCCATCCGCTTTCCACTACGTTTTCGACCGTGCGCGATCTGCTGCGCTACGGCGTCACGCGTTTTTCCTCGGCGCAACTCTCGTTCGGCCACGGCTCGTCCAACGCCTATGACGAAGCCGCCTATCTGGTCCTGCACACGCTGCGTCTGCCGCTCGACCTGCTCGATCCGTTCCTCGACGCGCGCCTCGCGCCCGAGGAGATCGAGAAAGTGCTCGGCGTGATCGAGCGCCGCGCCAACGACCGCGTGCCGGCCGCCTACATCACGCAGGAAGCGTGGATGCACGGCCTGCGCTTCTACGTGGACGAACGCGTGATCGTGCCGCGCTCGTTCATCGGCGAGCTGCTCGCGGACGGCCTGCAGCCGTACGTGGAAGATCCCGAGCAAGTGGGCGCCGTGCTCGAACTGTGCACCGGTTCGGCCAGCCTCGCGATTCTCGCGGCGCACGCGTTCCCGAACGCCGACATCGACGCCGTCGACCTTTCCGCGCCCGCGCTCGAAGTCGCGAAGCGCAACGTTCACGAACACGATCTCGACGACCAGATCTCGCTGTTCGAAGGCGATCTGTACGCGCCGCTGCCGGAGCGCCGTTACGACGTGATCATCACGAATCCGCCGTATGTGAACGCCGATTCGATGGCCGCGCTGCCGCCCGAATACCGTCACGAGCCGGAAATGGCGCTCGCGGGCGGCACGGACGGCATGGACATCGTGCGCCGCATCGTCAAGGACGCGCGCAACTGGCTGACCGACGACGGCGTGCTCGTGGTCGAGATCGGCAACGAGCGCGAAAACGTGGAAGCGGCGTTCGGCGGCCTCGATCTCGTCTGGCTGTCGACGAGCGCCGGCGACGACCAGGTGTTCCTGATCCAGGCCCGCGACCTGCCGGTCTGAACCCACGTCGGAACTAGCGTCTGAATCGACGTTTGAATGTGCGCCCGTGGCAGCGGGCGCACGTTAGTGAACCACTTCTTGCATCGGTGGAACACCGGCGGCCTGGTCTCCTGCCGCCG
This sequence comes from Paraburkholderia sp. Ac-20347, assembly GCF_017104805.1. Taxonomy (NCBI): domain Bacteria; kingdom Pseudomonadati; phylum Pseudomonadota; class Betaproteobacteria; order Burkholderiales; family Burkholderiaceae; genus Paraburkholderia; species Paraburkholderia sp. Ac-20347. The sequence continues at coordinate 16,593 of NZ_JAAGPN010000139.1, forward strand.
GTCTGATGGCGCACGTTGCGCCGCCTTGGGTAAGATGACCGTTTCCCGGCTCACGCGGCTTGGACCTTGCCTGACGAGTCGGCAACGTCCCGCGCCTTTATGCACTTCGACTGGTCAACGCTCGGCACCCTGCTCGCGGTCGTCCACGTATTCGGACTGATCGCGGCCTGCCACGCCATTCTCAATACGCGCACCTCGCAAGGTGCGATCGCCTGGGCCGTCTCGCTCGCGACGATGCCCTACCTCACGCTGATCCCGTATCTGTTCCTCGGCCGCAGCAAATTCGAAGGCTACGCGGACGCGCGCCGTATCCGCGACGAAACCTTGCGCACGCGCGCGCACGCACCCGAACGCGACCGTCCGGTCACCACCAGCATCGGGCCGACGGATCTGCTCAGCGAGCGCGTGATCCGCACCTTTGCGCAACTGGGCGGCATGCCGCTCGTGCCGGGCAATTCGGTCCGCACGCTGGTGAACGGCGAGGCCACCTTCGCGGCCATCTTCGACGCAATCGAACAGGCGCGGCAGTACGTGATCGTGCAGTTCTTCATCGTGCACGCGGACGCGCTCGGCGACATGCTCAAGGACGTGCTGCTCGCCGCCGCCCAACGCGGCGTGCGCGTGTACTTTCTCTACGACAGCATCGGCAGCTTCGACCTGCCCGCCAGCTATGTGCGCGATCTACGCGCGGGCGGCATCGAGGTGCATCCGTTTTCGGCGAAGCGCCGCTTCGTCAACCGCTTCCAGCTCAACTTCCGCAATCACCGCAAGATCGTGGTGGTCGACGGCGAGCGCGCCTACGTGGGCGGCCACAACGTGGGCGTCGAGTATCTGGGCGCGAACGCACGGCTTTCGCCGTGGCGCGACACGCATATCGAAGTGCGCGGCCCGGTGGTGGCCAGCATCCAGTTCGCGTTTACCGAGGACTGGTACTGGGTCACCCAGGAATTGCCGGGCTCCGAGCCGCCCGCCGTCACGCCGCGCGACGGCGACGACATGCAGTGCCTCGTCATGCCCACCGGCCCCGCCGACCGCCAGGAAACCTGCTCGCTCTTTTTTGTGGAGGCGATCAACGCCGCCAGCAAGCGCATCTGGATCACGACGCCCTATCTCGTGCCCGACTCGGCGGTGCTTTCCGCGTTGCGCCTCGCGGCGCTGCGCGGCGTGGACGTGCGCATCATGATCCCGAGCCGCCGCGACCACTACGTCGTGTTCGAAGCCTCGACGCTCTACGCCTACGACGCCGTGCGCGCGGGTATCCGCATCTTCCGCTACAAGCCGGGCTTCCTGCACCAGAAGGTCGTGCTGATCGACGACGTTGCCGCCGCGATCGGCAGCGCGAACCTGGACAACCGCTCGTTCCGCCTGAACTTCGAGATCATGGTGCTGACCGTGCACCGCGGCTTCGCCGCCGAAGTGGAAGCGATGCTCGAGCGCGACTTCGCGCACACCTTCGAGATCGACCGCGGCGAATACCGCAACGCGCCCGCGTGGCGCAAGATCACCATGCACCTCGCGCGGCTCTTTGCGCCGATTCTCTAGCGCCCGGCGTTACAGCAACTTTTCGATGTCGGCGGCGATGGCGTCGGGCTTCGTGACCGGCGCGTAGCGCTTGACCACGTTGCCGTTGCGGTCGACGAGAAACTTCGTGAAATTCCACTTCACGCGTTCGAGGCCCAGCACGCCCGGCGCTTCCTCGGTCAGCCACTGGTAGAGCGGGTGCGCGTTGGCGCCATTCACGTCGATCTTCGCGAACATCGGGAACGTGACGCCGAAATTCTTCTCGCAAAACGCGCCGATCTGCGAGGCGTCGCCCGGCTCCTGCTTGCCGAACTGGTTGCACGGGAAGCCGAGCACCGCGAGGCCGCGCGCCGTGTACTCATCGTGGAGCTTTTGCAGACCCGCGTATTGCGGCGTGAAACCGCATTCGCTCGCGGTGTTCACGATCAACAGGACCTTGCCCGCGTACTGTTCGAGGCTCACTGGCGCGCCGCCGCCCAGCGGCTCGGCCGAAAACGCATACACCGTCGTCATCTGGCTCTCCAAAGGAAAGCGCCAGTCTAATGGAGAAAGCGGCCGCTCCGCACCCTGGCCGAATGGCTAGCCGTTCGGCTAGTCATTGGAGGCCCTCCACCCAGTTAAAATAGCGCTTTACGTTTTGACCGCGGCCCCGTCCGCGCCCGCGCTCCCGTGATCCGCTTCAACCAATTCAGCCTTGCTCGCGGCACCAAGCCGCTTTTCGACCAGACCTCGTTCACCCTGAATCCGGGCGAAAAGGCCGGTCTCGTCGGCGCGAACGGCGCGGGCAAATCCACGCTGTTCTCCGTGCTGCGCGGCGAACTGCACGCGGACGCCGGCGACTTCTCGCTGCCGCCTTCGTGGCAGATCGCGCACGTGGCGCAGGAAACGCCCGCGGTCGACAGGAGCGCGCTCGAATACACGCTCGACGGCGACGCCGACCTGCGCGAGATCGAAGCGCGCATTGCGGCGGCCTCGGCGGCCCACGACGGCGCGGCCGAAGCCGAAGCCCACGCCGCGTTCGCCGATGCCGACGGCTACACCGCGCCCGCGCGCGCCGAAGCGCTGCTGCTCGGCCTCGGCTTCACGCTCGACCAGACGCGTCAGCCCGTGGCGAGCTTCTCGGGCGGCTGGCGCATGCGCCTGAATCTCGCGCAGGCGCTGATGTGCCGCTCCGACCTGCTGCTGCTCGACGAACCCACGAACCACCTGGACCTCGACGCCATCGTCTGGCTCGAAGACTGGCTGCATCGCTATCCGGGCACGCTCGTCGTCATTTCGCACGACCGCGAATTTCTCGACGCGATCTGCAACGTCACGCTGCATCTGGAAAACCAGCAGGTCAAACGCTACGGCGGCAACTATTCGCAGTTCGAGATCCTGCGCGCGCAGCAACTCGCGCTGCAGCAAAGCGCCTACGAGAAGCAGCAGAAAACCGTCGCGCATCTGCAGAGCTTCATCGACCGCTTCAAGGCCAAGGCCACCAAGGCGCGCCAGGCGCAGAGCCGGGTGAAGGCGCTCGAAAAGATGGAGCTGATCGCGCCCGCGCACGCGAGTTCGCCGTTCACTTTCGAGTTCCGCACGCCCGATTCCGCGCCCAATCCGATGCTCGTGATGGAAGACGTGCGCTGCGGCTATCGCGCCGAAGACGGCACCGAAACGCCCATCGTCGAGCGTGTGGCGCTGTCCATTCAGAACGGCCAGCGCATCGGGCTGCTGGGTGCGAACGGCCAGGGTAAATCGACGCTGATCAAGACGCTCGCGGGCACGCTCGCGCCGCTTTCGGGCGAGACGCGCACGGGCAAAGGCCTGCAGATCGGCTATTTCGCGCAGCATCAGCTCGAAACGCTGCGCCCCGACGACTCGCCGCTACAGCATCTCGCGCGCCTCGCGCCCGACACGCGCGAGCAGGAGTTGCGCGACTTCCTCGGCGGCTTCAACTTCCCCGGCGAAATGGCCACGGCGCCCATCGCGCCCTTTTCGGGCGGCGAAAAGGCACGCCTCGCGCTCGCGCTCATCATCTGGCAAAAGCCCAATCTGCTGCTGCTCGACGAACCGACCAACCACCTCGACCTCGAAACGCGTCACGCCCTCACTATGGCGCTCGCGCAGTTCGAAGGCACGCTGATTCTGGTGTCGCACGACCGCCATCTACTGCGTGCAACCACCGACCAGTTCATGCTGGTCGCCAAGCACCGCCTGCAACCGTTCGACGGCGATCTCGACGATTACCGCGACTGGCTGCTCCAGCACGCGGCCGAGCAACGCGCGGCGCTCAAGGCGGCGGCAGCCGGCGGCACGGCGAATGCGGCCGGCGAACTGGATGGCGCCGACGCGGGCGTCAACCGCAAGGAACAGCGCCGTCAGGAAGCGGAAACGCGCCAACGTCTTGCGCATCTGAAAAAGCCGCTGCAGGCGAAGATCGGCAAGATCGAAAAGGAAATGGACGCGCTCAATGCCGAGAAAGGCACGCTGGACGGCTTCGTCGCCGACCCGGCCAGCTACGAGCCCGAGCAGAAGACGCGTCTGACCGACGCGATCCGCCGTCAGGCCGAAGTCCAGTCGCGCCTCGAGACGCTCGAAGCCGAATGGCTCGAAGCGCACGAAGAACTCGAGCAGATCGGCTGATGCCCGCACCGCACGTGCGGCACAATCGTTCCTGTTCCGCCTGTTGACCTTAACGACGTCACCGCTCTCACCGCCAGGAGTCACACGAGTGTCGACACCCGCCTTGCAAGGCCTCCGCGTTCTCGATCTGACCCGTCTTTTGCCCGGGCCGGTGGCCACGCTGCGCCTCGCGGAAATGGGCGCCGACGTGCTCAAGATCGAGCCGCCGGGCGCCGGCGACGCCTCGCGCGCCATGATGCGCAACAGCGCCGACGAAATCGCGGGCCGTCCGGGCGCGTTCTATCAGATCGTGAACCGCGGCAAGCGTGAAACGCGGCTCGACCTCAAGTCCGAGGGCGGCCGCGCGGTGCTGCTCGCGCTCGCCCGCGACGCCGACGTGCTGGTCGAGAGCTTCCGGCCCGGCGTCATGGATCGACTCGGGCTCGGCTACGAGACCCTGCGCGCCATCAATCCCAAGCTCGTCTACTGCGCGATCACGGGTTACGGCACGACCAGTCCGTTCGCCGAGCGCGCCGGCCACGATATCAATTACGTCGCGTATTCCGGCGTGCTCCACCAGATCGCCGCGCGTGACGGCGCGCCCGTGCTGCCCAATTTCCAGATCGCCGATCTGCTGGGCGGCGCGCTCGCAGCAGTCACGCAGATTCTCGCCGCGCTCTGGCAAGTCGCGCGTGGCGGCGAAGGCCGTTTCGTCGATATCTCGATGGCGCACGTCTCGCACACGCACAACGTGGTCGCCCAGGTCGCGCTCGCCAACGACGACGCGGCGGCGCTCGAAGCCGGCGGCGGCCTGCTCAACGGCGGCGTGCCCTGCTACAACCTCTATCGCACCCAGGACGATCGCTGGCTGGCCGTCGGCGCGCTGGAGCTGAAGTTCTGGCAGGCGCTCTGCACGGCCATCGGCCGCGAGGATTGGGCGCAGCGGCACTGGAGTCTCGGTCAGGCAATCGGCGGCACGGACGCGGCGGCGCTCACACACGAGTTCGCCGCGATGATTGCGGCCGAGCCGCTGCAAACGTGGATCGACCGGCTCGAAGTGATCGACTGCTGCGTCTCGCCGGTGCTTACGCCCGGCGAGGCGGCCAATCATCCGCTCTTCAATCCAGAAGCGCTCCAGGCGGTGCTCGACGAAATCGCCGCGCAGCGCGAAGCGGAAGCGCGCCGTGCCGCGGGGTTGCCGCCGGTCGCGGCGCCGTTCGCGCAGGC
>NZ_JAAGPN010000140.1:0-233 GCF_017104805.1 Paraburkholderia sp. Ac-20347
AAGGTAGAGAAAAGGAGAGAAGGTAAGAGAGAGAAGAAGCGGAGTGTGGAATGACGAAAAAAAGAAAGTGAGAGGAAGAGAAAAAGAAAAAAAGGAGAGAAGAAAATAAAGAGAAAGAAGAGGAAAGATGAGGAAAAGAGGAAAAGAAGAGAAAAGAAAAAGGAAAAAAGAAAAAGAAAAAAGAAGAAGGAAAATAAAAAAAAAAAAAAAAAAAAAAAGATATTTTTTTTTTT
>NZ_JAAGPN010000141.1:0-21569 GCF_017104805.1 Paraburkholderia sp. Ac-20347
AGCGCCGGACGTGCGTCGTCGGGCAGACCGTCGAAGCGTCCGCCTGCCGCTGCGCGTCCGAGCGCATGGCCGCGCGACGGCGCGAGCGCCCAGCGCTGGATCGCGATGAAGCGCAGACCTTCCTCCAGATAATCGTTGCGCATCAGGCGCGCAAACGTTTCACTCCAGAAGCGCGTTTCGCTCTCGAAGAGTTGTGCGAGGCGTTGCGTCACGAAGTCGTCGCGCTCGTCGCCCGCGGCCTGATCGCCGAGATACGAAAACGCATAGGCTTCGAGAAACGGCGTGAGTTGCGCGCCGAGCGTGCGCACGTCGTCGCGATAGAAGTCGGTGAAACGCGCCCAGTCGGCGGCGTCGGCGCTGCGCGGCGCGCGCGTGACGTCGAGCTCATAGATCGACAGCAGCGTGCGATTCGAGGCCAGCGACGGCAGGCGGCTCACGTTATCGCTGCGCACGGGCTTCATGAACTTGAGAAACTCGAAATCCTCGGGGCGCAACGGGCGACGATGGAAATCGTCGTCGAGCACGAGTTCGTCGACCGTGGCGCTGCGAAACGCCTGCGCGGCCGCGAATTGCTTGATCAGCGCGACATAGGCTTCGCTTTGCCCGGCGAAATCGCCGAAATCGAATAGAGCGGGATAACGCTGCGTCATGAAGAAAGCTCCTTGTGCCGGCGTGGCGGCGAAATCGGATCGAATCAAATCGAATCAAATCAATAGGGATAAACCGGCTCGTCCGCGCGCGTCGCGAACGCCAGCGCGTGCAGCGCCGCGGCGATTTCGCGGATCACCTGCTCGCGCGCCGTCTCGACAAAAAAGTGCCCGCCCTCCAACATGCGCTGATGAAATCCTCCCGTGGTTTCGTGACGCCACGCTGACAGGTTTTCATTTCTTTCGGATACCGAATCATCTGTTCCGCCGAAACTCCAGATCGGGCAGCCCAGTCGTATCGAACGCTCGCGCGCGCGCCGCGCCTGGTTCGCACACAGATGGAAATCGGCGCGCAAGGCGGGCAAGGCGAGATCGAGAAACTCCGCGTCGGCGAGCAGTTCGTCGGGCGTGCCGCCGAGCCGTCGCAGCTCCGCCACCATCTCCGCCGTGCTGCAGGCGAGCCAGTGCGACGGGTTTTCGTCGTCGAGTTCGCGCTCGCGCGGCGCCACGCAGGCGGATGCACCGAACCACAACGGCTCGCGCCCGTGACGCTCGCGGATCGCGTGCGCCAGTTCCAGCGCGACCAGTGCGCCCATGCTGTGACCGAAGAATGCGAACGGCCGCGTCGGCAAGGGATCGAGGTTCGCGAGCAGCGCGTCGATCAGCGCGGGCCAGTCGGCGAGCGCGGGTGTCGAGCGCAGGCGGCCGTGGCCCGGCAGATCGAGCGCCACGCAGTCGATGCGCGGCCCGAGCCACTCGCCCCAGCCGCGATACGTCGCGGCATTGCCACCCGCATAAGGCAGGCAGTACAGCGTGAGCGCCGCGTCGGCGTGCCGCGCCGACATGTCAGGCTTGCGCGCCTTGCGCGGCCATCGCCTCGCGCAAGCTCAGCGGACGCATATCGGTCCACACGGTCTCGATGTGCGCGAGACATTCGTCGCGCGTGCCGCTCTTGCCCTCCGCGCGCCAGCCCTCGGGCACGGGCTTGTACGCCGGCCAGATCGAATATTGCTCTTCGTGGTTCAGCACGACATGGAAAACGGTGTTCTCGTCGCCCCAGCTCATTGCAGCCCTCCTTGGTTCGAAGCGATGAATCGCTATGTGGATCTGGATGTTGAAGCGGATATCGATGCGGATCTCGATTTCGATGCTGACGTCTATGCAACGCGCATCGTTGCGCTCGCATTCATTAACAAATGCAAACGTAAACGCTAATCATTCCTATTCATACCGCAAACAGTAGATGTCGAGGTTCAGTGTGTCAACCTGACTGGGAGAGAGGTAGCCGCGCCGAGTCCGCAGCGCGCGCGCATTTTTCCTTGAAGTCAAAGGCTTGAAGGAGCGACGGCGAATTTGTAATTGATTGTTTGAAAGCCAATTTAAAACTCATTGCCGAAGGGGCTTTATGGAAAGTGTCATGCCGAGGCGTTACCCTCCGCGCGCACGACGTCCGAACCCGGCAATGTGCAAAACGCTTCAAACAGACGGTGAGCGCATCGAGCCAATCGAGAGGCAAGACTTACCGTCAATTCAATCTGCAATCCGAACTAATTGCCGGATTTTCATATGCGCGATTCTTCGCGCATAACTCGCGGCGAATAAGCGTCGCCTGCGTGCGCGTTATCGAATGCGCGCGCCCTCCTCTCCCAATTCGCTGAAAAGCCCGCCGATACGCCGTTTCGTGCCCCGCTCCCGAGCCGGTTTCAGTCACTCGCACGAAAATCTGAATGCGAATCATTTGTAATTGCGACAAAAATTGCGCATCATAGGCGGCGTCCAGACTCTTCAGTCAACCTTTCATATTCATGACAACATCAACGCTTGCGCCTTCGCGCCCCGCTGCTGAGACTGCGAACAACCTCGCGAACGACCCGACGAACGTCCGCGCCAATGCAGCGCTCGACGTGCTGCTCTCGCGACGCTCGCACTGGCCGCTGGCCGAACCCGGTCCGCGCGACGCCGAGCTGGATCTGATCTTCGAAGCCGCCATGCGCGCGCCCGATCATGGCAAGTTGCGGCCATGGCGCTTCGTCGTCGTGCGCGGCGAAGCACGCGGCGCACTGGGCGACGTGCTCGTCGATATCGCGGCTTCACGCACGCCGGATTCGCCGCGCGAAGCGCACGCGCATCGTCGGCAAAAGGCCTTTGCCGCGCCGCTCGTGATCGCGCTCGCAGCCGCGATCTCGCACGACGAAGGCATCCCCGAAGTCGAACAGGTGCTCGCGCTCGGCGCGGCGGCAATGAACATGCTCAACGCGATTCATGCGCTCGGCTATGGCGGATTCTGGGCGACCGGCGCGGACAGCTACGACGCACGCATCCACGACGCGCTCGGCTTCGCGGAAAACGAGCAAGTGCTCGGATTTCTGTTCGTCGGCACGCCGCCCGCATCGGCCGCCGACAAACCGCGACCGCCAGCCGCGGACTATGTGCGCGAGTGGTTCGGCGCCGCGAAATAAGCGCTGCATCGCGCCATTCACGAAGACAGGCGCGCCCGCAAACAAGCAGCCAGCGCCGCGATTTCAACGACAAGGAGGCAGCGTGCAAGACACGACGCATGCGGGAGCCGCGCGCGGTTTTCACTCGTCACACCCTATCTATGCGACACCCGGCATCGAGTTCATTCCGCACCGTTCGGGCCTGCACACGCGCAAGGAACACGCCCTGCCACGCAGCGGCGAACTGATGATCTGGCGACTCGCCGCAAGCTGGGATTATCTGAATCGCGAAGAAGCGGCGCTGTGGCTGTCGCGCGAGGAAACGGCACGGATGCGCCATCATCGCAACCCCGCCTTTGCGCGGCGCTATGCGATCGCGCGCGTTTCGTTGCGCCGCATTCTCGGCGATGCGCTCGACAAGTCGCCCGAAACCATTGCCCTCTCCGACGATGCGCACGGCCAGCCGGTCCTCGACGAATCGGGCTGCCCTTCGCCGCTTTCGCTGCGCATCGCCTTCGCGGGCATCTGGATCACGCTCGCCATGAGCGCCGACGCGTTCGGTCTCGAAACCTTGTTGCCGGATACTGCTCGCCCGGACGCCGATATCAGTCTCGCGAGCGCGCGCGCCGCGTGCGCATCGCAATTGCTTGCACAGCCAGTCGATTATGTCGAAGCGTTGTGTGCGCATCGCGTCGGCGCGATGTCGCTGATGCGCGACGACGCGAACGCCATCCGCGTGATCGATCTGCCGATGCCCGGCAATATCAGCGCCGCCATCGCCACGCCGATTTCGACATCGACGCTGCACGCGTTTGGCTGGTTGAGCCGGAGCTTTTGAGCGGGCGTATCGGCGAGATCCGTGCGGCTAGAACAGCACGTCCAGACCCACGGTCACGGCCGTCTGGCTCGACGCGCCGGCGGGGTTGAGCGTGCTGACGACCGCGTGCCGGTACGACGTGTAGTCGACTTCGCTATAGAGCGTCGTGCGCTTGGAAAGCAGGTACGCGAGCGACAGGATCGCGAGACCACGGCGCCCCGCCTTGTCGGTCGACACGGTGGTCTGGTAATAGCCGCCGCCGAGAATCAGGTAGGGCTGAATATCCCACGAGAAGCCGCCGAACGCATTGTTTGTCACCTGGTGCGCAGTGGCCGGATTCTGCAGATCCTCCGACATAAAACCGCCCGAGAGTTTCACCGTACCGATGCGGTAGGCGGCGCCCGCCATGTAATAACTGTCGCCGATATAAGCCGTGCCGGTGAGAATGTTGCGATGTCCGTACACGCCGCCAACACTCGCCGGTCCCATGCTGTAACTCACGCCGACCGAGCGCGTTGCGCCGCTGCTGAAATTGCCCGCCACGCCGCCAAACGAATTATCCACCTCGAACAGCAAGGGTCCGAAGTCGTTCTTGTATTTGACGGAGTTGTTGTTGCGCGTGCCGTCCGACGCCTGAGTGAGCGGCAGAATCGGCGTGTAATGAAAACCGAACGGATCGTAAATGCTGATGATGTCGTGCGCGATCGTGTACTGCCGCCCGAAGTCGAGCGAGCCGTATTTGCGATTGCCGATGCCGACAAACGACTGGCGGTTGAATAACGTGTTGGTGGTGTTGTCCAGTTGCCCGTTGCCGAGATTGAAGCCGCTTTCCAGACGAAAGTGCGCATTCCATCCGTCGCCCAGGTCTTCCTTTCCAAGAAAGCCCAGTTTATTCGAACTGTAGTAGCCGTTCGAATTCATGGTTACCACCGTGCCGCCGCCTTTGACCGCGTTGGTCTGGTAACGGACGCCGCCGTCCGCCGTGCCGTAGATCTGAATGCTGCTTTGCGACCACGCCGGCGCGGTGCCGGCTGCGAGTGACAGTCCAACGCCAATGCTTCTCCACGCGAGTGCTTTCATGCCATGTCTCCGTTTATGTATTTTATTTTTATCGTGCGAAGGAAACGACAACCTCCGAACGATATGTATGACTAACTAAATGAATAAAACTCCTTGATATGCGTTTGCTTCTTCGCACCGGCGGAACCGCTCCATCGGTGCCGCCGGTGCCGCAATTCCGTGCGACTAGTTACCGGCGTGACCGCTATGGGTCTGATTGAGACGCGCCGACGCCACCGGCGCGGGTTTGAATCCCGACTTCAATTCCCGGCGCAGCGCCACGCGGTCCAGCGCCTTTTCCCAGTTCGCCACCACGATGGTCGCCACCGTATTGCCGACGATATTGGTGAACACAAAGCCGCTCGACAGCGCCTTGTGGATGCCGAGTATCAACGCGATGGATTCGACCGGAATGGTGTTCGACGCAGCGAGCGTGGCGGCCAGCACGGCGATCGCCGCGCCGGACACACCCGCCGCGCCCTTTGACGTCAGCAGCAGAACGGCGAGCAGGACCAGTTGATCGTGCCAGGTCATCGGCGTGTTGGTGGCCTGCGCGAGAAACACCGCCGCTGCGGCGAAGTAGAGACAGGTTCCGTCGTGATTGAACGTATAGGCAGTCGGCAAAACGAGACCAACCACCGACTTCTCGCAACCCAGCCGTTCGAGTTTGTCGATCAATTGCGGAAACACGGTCTCCGACGAACTCGTACCGATCACGAGCAGCAATTCCGCGCCGATGTAACGCATCAGACGTAGCAGACTGAAGCCATTGACCTTCGCGATCGGCCAGAGAATCAACAGAATGAACAGCGCACACGTCAGATAAAACTCGAGCAGCAATTTGCCGAGTGACATGAGCGTACCGAAACCGAATTTGCTGACCGTAAAGGCAATCGCGCCGAACGCGGCAAGCGGCGCGATCTTCATCGTCAGACCGATGATCCAGAACAGCGCGCCAGAGACGGACTCGATCAGATTCAATGCCGGTTGCGCGCGCTCGCCGATTGCTGCGAGCCCAAACGCGAACAACACCGAAAAGAACAGCACCTGCAGCACGTCGCCGCCCGCGAAGGCGCTGATCGCCGTGTGCGGAATGACGTTGAGCAGAAACTCGCTCGTCGTCACGACATGATGCGCCTTCGCGACATAGCTATCGACCGCAGCCGAATGCATGCCATGAAGATCGACATTCATGCCGACACCGGGCTTGAGCAGATTGACGACGACGAGACCCAGCACGAGCGCCAGCGACGTCACGACTTCAAAATAAACGAGCGCCTTGATGGCGACCCGCCCCACTTTCTTGAAGTCGTTGACGCCCGCGATCCCGCTGCATACGGTGCAGAAAATGATGGGCCCGATCAGCATCTGGATAATGCGAATGAACGCATCGCCGAGCGGCTGGAGATTGATGCCGAACCTCGGGAAGAAATAGCCCGTGGCGGTACCCAAGGCCATGCCGGCCAGCACCTGGAGCGACAAGTCGCGATAGAACGGACGGCGACCTCTCGGTGGCGAAGCGGTGCCTTTGCCTGGCAGAGCCATGATATCTCCTTGTAAAACAGCGGCGAATTCAGATTCGCTCGAACGCGGGTCACGCGAAAGACGGCGCTTCAGCGTCCGGCTTCGCCCAGAATACGCAGACTATCCGCGAAGATTTCGTCGACGCTCAGCTTGCGCGGTAATAACTTCTGCTGCTCGCAATACTGGATCGTCTCTTCGAGCGGCCCGCGCAGCGCGTCATAACCGAACAGCAGTTTGTCAGGTGTTCCTGCATTCTGCGCGGCGACCGAGTCCTTGCCGCGCTTGAGCAATTCGTACACCGCACGCACGGCCAGAGGATGCGTCTTCGCAAGATCTTCCGTCACGACGACCACGTGATTGATCGGCACGTAACCATGTCGTGCATACCACTCACGATCGGCGGCGGCGGCGTTGTCGATCAGCGGCGTGAAGTCCGGATCGTCGGGCAGATCGTTGCCGAGAATCGCGGCGTCGATTTCGCCCGAACGCAACATCGATAAAAGCTGTTTGCCCGGCTCGGCATGGCTGACGAACGGCGGTTCGGTGTACTCCTCCAGATGGCCACGATCGAGCGTCACCCAATCAATCTGTTCGAGCGGCACGCCATAGGTTTCGCCGAGGATCGCCCGCACCCACATGCCGGTGGTTTGCGAGTACGCACGCACGCCAATGCGCTTGCCCGCCAACGCATCGAGTGCGGGCCTGGGACGCGCGGTGCTGCAAATAATGCAGCCCTGCTGGAAACGCGCGGCCACCACGGCAGGCAACAGGATCAGCGGCTTGCCATACGCCTTCGCCTGCAGATACGTGACGATCGCCAGCTCGCTGACGTCGAATGCCTGACGACGCGCCATCGGCGCGAACGCGTTGTGAATGGGCTCGATTTCGTCGAATACGAGTTCGACAGACGGGTCAGTCAGATCGCCGGCTTTGAGCGCGCGCGTGTGCGCATAGGACTTCAGCGCGGCCTTCAATCGCAAAGGTTGGGATGGGCTGTTCACGTTCAGGATTTCACTTTGCATGGTGCGGGCTCAGGCAGCAAGCGACGGATACACCGCACGCGCCGTACCGCTGAAAATCGCCTGTTGCGCGTCGGTCGGCAACATGGAAAGGCTCTCGCGCGCTTCCGTCAGCAATTGCGACAGCGCGCCTTCGGCCGCGGGGAAATTCGATCCCCACGCAATCCGCTTTGCGCCAAACGCATCGAGCACGCGCGGGAAAAACTGCGCCGGCGTCGAGTCGCCTTGCGCGGCGGCGGCGATCGTGCGATTGGTCAGCTTCAGATAGACGCCCTGATGCGACGCGAGGCTGAACAGCGGCGCCGCTGCTTCATAAGGCGGCCCGCCGGCGAGTTCAGGGCGCGCCAGATGGTCGAGCAGCACGCGGATATCCGGAAAGCGCGCGAGCATGTTCAGCAGCGCGGGAATGCCCTGAGCCGTCATCTGCAGGCAGATCGACACGCCATGGCGCTGCGCATAGTCCCAGACCGGAAACGAACGCTCGTCATCGAGCCAGCCCGCCTGGCCCGGCATCGTGCTGCCGGTCGTGAACAGGCGCAGCCCCGCGAGACCGGCGTCGAGCCAGCGCTGCATTTGCGTGACGGCATCGCTTGCCAGCACATCGATCGAGAACACGCCGGCAAAGCGATCCGGATGTGCGCGCACCGCATCCACGACATAACTATTGTCGTTTCCGTAGACGGTCGACGCCTGCACGACCACGGCGCGGTCGATGCCCGCCTCGTCCATCGATGCGAGCAGACCTTCGTAATCGACCGGTCGTTTGGCGGACCATTCCGATTGATGCCCGCCCACCGGCGCGAGCGGATAACGTTGCGTATCAGGCGAAATTGCGTGCGTATGCGTGTCGATCACGACGGACATGAAGGTGCTCCTGGCTGAAAATGCCCTGCTGAATTGAACGTTACTGTAAGTGAGATGCCACGCCAGGACTCAATACGAAGTGAGCCGCAGGCCATCAATTTCCGTTAAGCTAAGGGTTTTCTCCTGGTCTTTTCGGAGGCTCGATGCAGGTCGATGGACACACGTCGCCAGGCGATGATCTGGCGCGATTACGGCGTCTCTTTCTCTTCGACGCCGTGTGCGAAGCGGGCGGAATCGGCCAGGCCGCCATACACGCCGGGCGCACGCAGCCGGCCGTGAGCATGGCGATCAACAAACTCGAAGCGAGTTTCGACTGCCAGCTATTCGAGCGGGGATTCGGCGGCAGTGAGTTGACGGGAGACGGGATCATCGTGCAGCGGCGCGTGCGGCGCATGCTCGATCAGATGGAGCGCGCGGTTGTTGTCCTGACCGGTCAACCGGCGGCAAACGCGGCCAAGATTTGCCGGCGCTTGACCGACGCGCAGGTACGCTGCCACGTGGCGATGGCCGAAGGCGGGTCCGCCGCCGAGGCGGCGCTATCGCTGGGGATCTCGCAGCCCGCGGTGCATCGGGCGGCACGGCAGCTTGAGCAGAATGTCGGCGTGTCGCTTTACCGGCGTCGCGTGCATAACGTGTCGGCGAACCCCGCCGGCGTCGAGTTCGCGCGCTGCTTGAGCCTTGCGCTCTATGAAATCACCCAGGCGGTCGATGAACTCGCCTACGCGCGCGGGCAACTGACCGGCAAGGTGTCGATCGGCGTGCTGCCCTTGCTGCCGCCGCGCCTCGTCGCGCGCGCCATTCAACGGCTGCGTCAGCGCTATCCCGCGTCGCGAGTCACCGTCGAGGAAGGGTCTCATGCGCATCTGCTCCGTGAGTTGCGCAGTGGCGGCATCGATTTCCTCGTCGGCGGATTGCGAGAGCCGCGTCTCACGGGCCTCGTCCACGAAACGGAATTGTTTGCCGATCCCTACGTCGTGGCCGTGCGCAAGGGGCACGCGCTGGCAAGGCGTAAATCCGTGGTCCTCGCGGATCTGGCGGACCATGACTGGGTCATGCCGCAACACAATGTGCCGCGCCGCGCGGTGATCGATTCGATATTCGCGCGCTTGCCGGTCAAACCGCCCTTGGTCGTGGAAACCAGTTCGCTCGCGATGATGCTGGCAATGCTCATGGAAAGCGATTGCTTGACCTTGCTGTCGCGCGCGCAGATTCGCGATGCGTATCCGGGGCGCGAACTGGTCGCGCTGAATCTGGAATTGCCCGGTGCGAGCCGCGCGGTTGGATACACAGTGCGAACCGACTGGCTCGGCACCGCGTTCCAGCAGACTTTTCTCGAACTGCTGCGCGAGGAGAGTGCGATGGAGTCGCAAACCGGGACGTGACGCTGAACGAGCGTGCGGACGCACACTGCGCAACTCAGTGGATACGCCCTGCAGTAACGTGTGCCGCTTTCAATACACGTCCCGCACATAACGCTTCTCGCGCGCCATCTGCCCAACATATTCACTGGCGGCCTCATCGCTCATGCCGCCATGCTGCGCGACCACCGACTTCAGCGCGGCATCCACGTCTTTCGCCATACGGCTCGCGTCGCCGCAGACATACAGATGCGCGCCCTCTTCCAGCCACGCCCACATCTGCGCGCCCTGCTCGCGCATGCGGTCCTGCACGTAGATCTTGTCCTGCTGGTCGCGCGAGAACGCGAGATCGAGGCGATTGAGCAGACCGTCGTCGTGCATCTGCTCCAGTTCTTCGCGATAGTAGAAGTCGGTGGCCGCGTGCTGCTCGCCGAAGAACAGCCAGTTGCGGCCCGAGTCTCCGCGCGCGCGCCGTTCGTGCAGGAAGGCGCGGAACGGCGCGACGCCCGTGCCGGGGCCGACCATGATCATCGGCGTATCGCCGTGGCGCGGCGGGCGGAAGTGCGTGCTCTTCTGCACGAACACCGGCACGCTGCCTTCGGCCACGCGATCGGCGAGGAAGGTGGACGCCACGCCCTTGCGCTCGCGTCGGCCATTGTTGTAGCGCACGGCCGAAACAGTCAGATGCACTTCGCCCGCGTGCGCCTTCGGGCTCGACGAGATCGAATAGAGACGCGGCTGCAAACGCTTGAGCATGCCGATCAGTTCCGGCGCCGAGAGTTCGACCGGATATTCGTGCAACACGTCCGCGAGCTGCTGGCCCCAGAGCCACTGCTTGAGGTCGCCCTTGCGCTCCTCGCCGAGCATCGCCGCGAGTCCCGTGTCCTTCGCGCGCGCGGCGACGAAGGCCAGCGCATCGGGACCGGGACGCGCGATTTCGTAGTGCGTGGCGAGCGCATCGGCGAGACGCATCGCGCCCGCGCCCGGCACGTCCACCGAGGCATCGCCGTGCAGATGCGTGAGATCGAGCAGTTCGTCGACGAGTGCCGGGCAGTTGATCGGCCACACGCCGAGCGCGTCGCCCGCTTCGTATTCGAGGCCCGCTTCGGCGGTCGCGAGCGAGAAATAACGCGTGTCTTTCGACGCACCCTTCATGTTCAGCCGCACATTGCCGATCAAACGTGACGCGGCGGGCCGCGCCTTCGTCGGCGCGCTGCCGGGCAGCGCCTCGGGAATCGCGCCGCCCGCGGGCACCGCGTGCAACGCCGCGTCCTCTTCCTTGATGCGCTGGACCACGCGTTCGAGCCACGCGTCGGCAGTCTCCTGATACTCGCTGTCGCAATCCACGCGCGCCATCAGACGTTGCGCGCCGAGCGCATCCAGACGTGCATCGAGATTGCGGCCGTGACCGCAAAACTGATCGTAATTGCGGTCGCCGAGCGCGAGCACCGCATAACGCAGCGACGCGAGGCGCGGCGCGCTATCGGCCTTCAGCGCCTTCAGCGCCGACCAGAACGACTCGCCGTTGTCGGGCGCGTCGCCGTCGCCGAAGGTGCTGGTCATCAGCAACACGTACTGCGCTTTCTCCAGCGTCTCCGGCGCGTAATCGGCCATACAGGTCGCGCGGATCTCGAAGCCCGACTCCATCAGTTGCATCGCGTAGCGCTCGACCAGCGATTCGACATTGCCGGTCTGCGAGGCCCAGAGCAGCGTCACTTTCGGACGCGCATGCGCAATGCGCACGGCCGTGCTCTTGTCGCCTTGCAGCGCGTGCAGGCCGCTCTCCGCGTGCGCAGTGTGTGCCGATTCCAGCGCGGCCGGCGCGCCGCCGCTGAACAAACCCGCGAGCGTGCCGTCGACCCACGCACGCGTGGCGGGCGCGAACGGTGCATGCGCGGGCAAGGATGGCACGCCCTCGCCGCGCGCTTGCGACGCACGCAAGCCGCCGACGAAACCCGCCAGCCAGAGCCGCTCCGTTTCGTTCAGCGTCGGCGCGGCCAGCTCGCCGAGGCCAAACAGATTCGCAAACGCGTCGAGGCGCGCGCCGTCGTGAGTCACTTCGCGGGACATGGTGCTTTCCTGGAGCAGTGGAGCGGCGGCGCGCTCGGGAGTCGGTTCGGCGTCGGGTGCAGCGGTGCCGGGCGCGGGCGCCGGTTCGGCTTCGACACGCGTAAGTGCGACCGCGCAAAACTTGAGTTCGGGCTGCTGGGAAATCGCGTCGATGGCATCGTTGGTGACGGCGTTCACGCACAGTTCGTCGCCGAACACGTCGTTCCAGTGCATCGGCGCGAAACAGTTGCCGGGCATCACGCGATCGGTGACGACGGCGGGCAGCACGACGCGGCCGCGCCGCGAACGCACTTCCACGCGATCCTTCGCCGCGATGCCGAGCGCGCTCGCATCCTCGGGATGAATCTCGACGAACGGCGCCGGATTGAGCTTGTTGAGCATGGCCACCTTGCCGGTCTTGGTCATGGTGTGCCACTGGTGCTGCAATCGCCCCGTATTGAAGACGATGGGAAAAGTGCCGTCGGGCAGTTCGGCGGGCGCGACGTGCGGGCGCGCGAAGAACACGCCCTTGCCATGCGGCGTGGCGAACGCGAGACGCGGACGCGTGCCGTCGGCGTTTTCACGCAAGGTCTGGCTCACGCCGTCGTTCAGATAACGCAGCGGATTGCGCTCGTTTTGCGCGCCTTGCGCATCGGCGGGCGCGCACGGCCATTGCAGCGGCGTCTCGCGCAGCTTCGCGTGGCTCGCGCCGCGCAGATCGTAGCCGGTCTTCGGATTCGAGAACCGCACGATTTCCTCGAAAACCTCCGCCGCGCTCGCGTAGCTGAATGCGTCTGCGTAACCCATCGCGCAGGCCACGCGCGCGATCAGTTCCCAGTCGGGCAGCGCCTCGCCCGGCGGCTCGACGGCTTGCTGCATGAGCGTCATGTTGCGCTCGGAATTGATCATCACGCCTTCGGCCTCGGCCCAGAGCGCGCCGGGCAGCAGCACGTCGGCGTAGGCGTTGGTTTCGGTGTCGAGAAAGGCGTCCTGCGCGATCACGAGGTCGGCGGCGCGCAAACCGGCCACCACGGTCTTGCGGTTCGCCACCGAAGCCACCGGATTCGTGCAGATGATCCAGCACGCCTTGATCTCGCCCGCGGCCATGCGATCGAACATGTCGATGGTGCCGCCGCCGAGCTTCGTCGTGAGCGTGCCGCGCGGCAGCGACCAGGCGTCCTCGACGAAGCCGCGATCTTCCTCGGAAAGCACCGAGCGCTGACCCGGCAGGCCCGGACCCATATAGCCCATCTCGCGCCCGCCCATCGCGTTCGGCTGGCCCGTGAGCGAAAACGGCCCGCTGCCCGGACGGCAGATTTTGCCCGTCGCCAGATGCAGATTGCAGATCGCGTTGGTGCTCCACGTGCCGTGCGTGCTCTGGTTCAGGCCCATGGTCCAGCAGGTCATGAACTCGGGCGCGTCGCCGATCATCTGCGCGGCGCGGCGAATGTCGTCGGCGGCGATGCCGGTGATTTGCGCGACTTTGTCGGGCGTGTAATCGGCGAGAAACGCGGGCATCTCGTCCCAGCCCTGCGTGTACTGCGCGATGAAATCGCTATCCGTCTGGCCGTTTTCGTGCAGCAGATGCAGCAGCCCGTTGAGCAGCGCGAGGTCGGTGCCCGCCTTGATCTGCAGGAACAGCGAGGCTTTATCGGCGGTCGCGTTGCGGCGCGGATCGACGACGATCAGCTTCGCGCCCGCCTTCACGCGGTCCATCATGCGCAGGAACAGGATCGGATGGCAGTCCGCCATGTTCGCGCCGATCACGAAGAACAGATCGGCCTTGTCGAAGTCCTGATACGAACCGGGCGGGCCGTCCGCGCCAAGCGAGAGCTTGTAGCCGCTGCCCGCGCTCGCCATGCACAGCCGCGAATTCGACTCGATGTTGTTGGTGCCGACATAGCCCTTCGCGAGCTTGTTGACGAGATACTGCGCCTCGATCGACATCTGGCCCGAGACGTAGAACGAGAGCGCATCGGGGCCGTGCGCGTCGAGCGTCGCGCGCAGCCGCCTGGCCGTGTCGGCGATGGCCTGCGCGATCGGCAGCGGCACGGGGTCCGCATCGCGTGCGTGACGCACGAACGCGCGTTCGAGACGCCCCGAATTGCGCAGCGCCACGTGCGCCGACGAACCCTTCGTGCAGAGCCGCCCGAAGTTGGTCGGATGCTCGGCGTCGCCGGCGATTTTCGTGACCGCGCCATCCTCGACCTGCAGGATCATGCCGCAGCCCACACCGCAGTAGGGGCACACGGTCTTGACGGATTTCGCGGACTTCGGGCTGCTCATGCGCGTTCGGATCGGCGTGATGAAATGGAGAAGCGAATCAGGAAAACAGCTTGAAAATCAGGCTGAAATCCACACCTGGCCGTTTTCCACGCGCGTGGCGAACGCGTTCACCGAGCTGCCCGGCACTTCGAGGCACTCGCCGGTTTCCAGATCGAAGTGATGCTTGTAGATCGGCGACGCCACCACGATGCGCTCGCCCAGGCTGCCGACGAGACCGCGCGAGAGCACGGCCGCGTTCGAGTTCGGATCGTAGTTGCCGATCGCGAACACGCGCGCCGCGCCGTCGTCGATATGGAACACGGCGACCTGCTCGCCGTTCACGAGCGCGCACACGCCGGTATTCGGCACGATGTCGTCGAGCTGGCAGATCGACACCCAGGTTTCGTCTTGCTGAAGAATGGCATTCATTTCGGATTCCTCGTTATCTGTTGATCGAAAACCGCCACGTCACATCGTTTCGGCGACGACCGGAATCGCCGCCAGCCCTTCGTACGGCGCACGCACCGGCATGCCCTTGCGTTCTTCGAGCGTGGCCGGACGGATCTGTCCGCGTTCTTCGACGAAAGTCACGTTCGCATCGCCCGCATCGCTGTTGACGAAGTGACGGAAGCGGCGGCGCGTGGCCGGATCGGTCACGGCGACCTTCCATTCGTCTTCGTAGGTGTCGACCACGAGCTGCATCTCCGCTTCGAGTTCGGCGGCGAGACCGAGCTTGTCGTTCACGACCACGTCGATCAGATAATCGAGGCCGCCTTCGAGGTTGTCGCGCCACACGCTCGTGCGTTGCAGGCGGTCGGCCGTGCGCACGTAGAACATCAGGAAGCGGTCGATGTAGCGGATCAGCGTGTCGCGGTCGAGGTCGGCGGCGAGCAGTTCGGCGTGGCGCGGCTTCATGCCGCCGTTACCGCACACATACAGATTCCAGCCCTTTTCCGTGGCGATCACGCCCACGTCCTTGCCCTGCGCTTCCGCGCACTCGCGCGTGCAGCCCGAGACGCCGAACTTGATCTTGTGCGGCGCGCGCAGGCCTTTGTAGCGGTTCTCCAGGCCAATCGCGAGACCGACCGAATCGCCCACGCCGTAACGGCACCACGTCGAGCCGACGCACGACTTCACGGTGCGCAGCGACTTGCCGTAGGCATGGCCCGATTCGAAACCCGCTTCGATCAGTTCTTCCCAGATAAGCGGCAATTGCTCGACACGCGCACCGAACAGGTCCACGCGCTGGCCACCCGTGATCTTCGTATAGAGGCCGTACTTCTTCGCCACCATGCCCACGGCGATCAGCCCTTCGGGCGTGACCTCGCCGCCCGGCATACGCGGCACGACCGAATAGGTTCCGTCGCG
Organism: Paraburkholderia sp. Ac-20347; assembly: GCF_017104805.1. Lineage (NCBI taxonomy): Bacteria > Pseudomonadati > Pseudomonadota > Betaproteobacteria > Burkholderiales > Burkholderiaceae > Paraburkholderia > Paraburkholderia sp. Ac-20347. Next base: position 15,409 of record NZ_JAAGPN010000141.1, read on the forward strand.
CTGGATGTTGGCGAGGTAGTAGTCGTTCGAATCCTGCAGGCTCGCGTGCTCCTTCTTGAGCACGAATTCGTTCCAGCACGAGGCGAGAATGCCGGCAACCGCGGGCTTGCAGACATCGCAACCGAGACCGTGACCGTGCTTCGCGAGCAACTCGCCGAAGGTCTTGATCTGCTCGACGCGCACGATGTGATACAGCTCCTGGCGCGAATACGGGAAGTGCTCGCAGAGATGATTGTTGACGCTGAGACCCTGACGCTTCATCTCCGACTTCATGATCTGCGTGACGAGCGGCACGCAGCCGCCGCACGATGCGCCCGCGCAGGTCGTGGCCTTCATCGCGCCGATGCTGGTCGCGCCGTCGCGCACGGCCGCGCAGATCTGCGCCTTCGAGACGTTGTTGCACGAACAGATCTGCGCGCCGTCGGGCAGCGCTTCCACGCCGAGCGCGGGCTTGGCGCTGCCGTCGGCTTGCGGCAGGATCAGGAATTCGGGCGCTTCCGGCAGCGCGATGCCGTTGAGCATCATTTGCAGCAGCGTGCCGTATTCGCTCGCGTCGCCGACCATCACCGCGCCGAGCAGCTTCGTGCCGCATTCGGACACCACGAGTTTCTTGTAGACCTGGCGGCGTTCGTCGGCGAAACGATAGGCGCGGCTGCCCGGCGTCTTGCCATGCGCGTCGCCGATGCTCGCCACATCCACGCCCATCAGCTTGAGCTTGGTGCTCATGTCCGCGCCCGCGAAGCACGTCGCCGCCGCTTCACCCGTCGCTTCACCCGCCAGCGTCTTCGCCACGTTGCGCGCCATGTCGTAACCGGGCGCAACGAGGCCGAAAATCTGACCTTGCCACAGCGCGCATTCGCCGATCGCGTAGATATGCGGATCGCTCGTGCGGCACTCATTGTCGATGGCGATGCCGCCGCGCGGACCCACGTCGAGCCCGCAGGCGCGCGCGATTTCGTCGCGCGGACGAATGCCTGCCGAGAACACGATCATGTCGGTGTCGAGGTGCGTGCCGTCGGCGAACACCATGCGATTCGCGGCGCTTTCGCCGTCGACGATGGCCGTGGTGTTCTTCTGCGTGTGCACCGTCACGCCGAGTTCTTCGATCTTCGCGCGCAGCACGCGGCCGCCGTCGTCGTCGACCTGCACGGCCATCAGGCGCGGCGCGAATTCCACCACATGCGTCTGCAGGCCGAGATCGCGCAGCGCCTTCGCGCATTCGAGACCGAGCAGGCCGCCGCCGACCACCACGCCCGTGGTCGCGCTCGCGCCGCGCGCCTGCATCGCTTCGAGATCGTCGATCGTGCGATAGACGAAGCAATCCGCCCGATCGTTGCCGTCGATCGGCGGCACGAACGGCACCGAGCCGGTGGCGATCACGAGCTTGTCGTACGCGAGCGTTTCGCCGTTCGACACGCTCACGGTGCGCGCTTCGCGATCGATCGACACGGCTTTCGCGTCAAGCACGAGACGCACGCGCTCGCGCACGTCGTCGCGTTCGAAGAAGCCCGGCGCGACGAGCGAGAGATCGTCGGCGCTCTTGCCCGCGAAAAATTCGGAGAGATGCACGCGGTCATAAGCCGGACGCGACTCTTCGCAGAGCACCGTGACGCGCACGTTCGCGCTTTCGGCGAGCACGCTCTCGAGAAATTTATGGCCCACCATGCCGTGGCCAATGACGACGACGTTCAGACCGTTCACTGCGAGCGTAGTTTGCGTCATGCTTGTGCACCAAATAAAAAGGCGTCCCGCGAAGCCAGCTTGCAATAAGCCAGACTCGGGGGACGCCGTTGCCCTGAATTCAATCGATTTGCACTGCTCTGCTGCTGCGCAGCCGGATCGCCGTTGATCCTGTTCGATGATCGTTATGCAAGCGCTGTGCCAATTCGTGCGCGCGGCGTGAAAGCCCCGTGCAGCGGGCTTTTCGCGGGATCGCTCGCGCGCGGCGCACCGCAACGGCCTGACGCGTCGTGATGCAGCGGAGCACAGATTTGGTGCCGTGCAGCACAGTCGCTGTGCGCTGCCGTCGTGCATGCGAGGGTGTTGCTCCGCCGCTTTCGATAACGGCGAACCCGGTTTCGGGCGCGTGCAATGCGCTCAAATAAGCATCGACGAGACATGCGGGCGCATCGCCCCTCGCGCTGGTCTGGAACTTGCGTGATCAGCGCGTGCGGGTCGATACGAACGGCAACGATGCCGGTCGCGTCGCGCGATGCAGGCACACGACGCATCGCCCTCGCAGGATGGGCAGAACTCAGGACAACGGCGTCCCCTCGTCATCGACGACGAGCGGACGCCGTTTTTTATTGGGCAATCGAAATGATCGACATGACGAACCGGAACGCCATCGACGCGATGGGCAAGGTCACTTTATTGAGCGCGGGTCCGGGCGACCTCGACCTGCTGACGTTGAAGGCGGCGAAAGTGCTCGCGAGCGCGGACGTCGTGCTGATCGACGACCTCGTGAATCCCGAGATCGCCACGCTCGCTCCGCAGGCGCGCGTCATCAAGGTCGGCAAGCGCGGCGGTTGCCGCTCGACGCCGCAAGCGTTTATCGAGCGCCTGATGCAGCGTTACGCGAAAAAAGGCGCGCATGTCGTGCGCGTGAAAGGCGGCGACGCGCTGCTGTTCGGCCGCGCGGGCGAGGAACTCGCGGCGCTCGATCGCGCGGGGATTGCGGTGGAGATCGTGAACGGGATTTCGTCGGCGTTCGCGGCGGCGGCGGGACTCGGCGTCTCGCTCACGCATCGCGATCATTGCCAGGGCGTGATCTTCGTGACGGCGCATCTGCGCGATCACAGCGAGCCCGACTGGCGCGCGCTCGCGGCCACCGGCATGACGCTCGCGATCTACATGGGCATGAGCCGCATCGAGGGCTTGTGCGCGACGCTCGCGCAGGCGCTCTCGCCCACCACGCCCGCCGCCGTCGTGCAGTGGGCGGGCAGCGCAAATGAGCGCCGTGTGACGGGCGCGCTCGGCACGATTGCGGCGCTCGCGCGCGACGTCGGGCTCGGCAGTCCGGCGATCATTCTGGTCGGCGAGGCGATTGGCGAGGCGCTGGCTTTCGCGCCGCGTGAAGCGAATGTTGAAGCGCTGAATGCAGCGGCGACGCTGCCGCAATTGCGCCGCGCGTGAGCGGCGACGTCTACTTGATCTCGACTTCGACGAACACCACGTCGCGCGGCGACGCATTGACGACGTTGTGCTCCACGCCCTGCAAGCCCGCGTAGCTCTGCCCCGCGACGAGCGGTTTCTCGCGCGGACCGTCGCGGGTTTCGATCAGCAGCACGCCATCGGTTTGCGGCACGACGATGTAATCGTGACCGTGCACGTGCCAGCCGGTTTCGGCGCCGGGCGCGAAGCGCCATTCGGTGACGATGGCGCGCGCGTTCGAAACCTGCACGGTGGGGACGGCTTGAGGACGGCTCATGGGGTGCTCCTGATGTTGTTATCGGACGACGATCGAATGATCTCGTGCGCCGATTCTCAGGCAAGCGGCCCTTCACGGAAAGTGACAGTGCGTGCGCGCGGACCAGCACAGTTGCGCGCGCATGAAACGCACGACCAACGCACGATCAACGCACAACCGTCGCGGTTCAATTAGTCAGCATGCCGAACGAAATCAGCGCCCGCCGCTCACCACGCGCTTCGCCACCAGCCCCGGCAGACGCAAGCCAAATCCGGCCACGAGCCGCAGATGCATCCACGACAGCAGCAGATTGTCGCGCGCATAGTTGAAGTGCGAGACGCCGCCTTCGTCGGCCTTGAAATAGCGCACCGGCGCTTCGATCTGGATCGGCCGCACGCCCGCCCAGCACAGCCGCACGGCGGCTTCGGGATCGAAGTCGAAACGGCGCATCCACGGCAGGCGCGTCATGATCGTGCGCAGCGGCGTGATCGGATAGACGCGGAATCCATACAGCGAATCGCCGATGCCCGCCCACAGCGTTTCCACGTCGGCGAGCAGATTCGACACGCGGCGGCCCTGCACGCGCAGCTGCGGCGCGCTCGCGTCGAACTTCGGGCGACCGAGCACCATCGCCTCGGGATTCGCCTGCGAGGCGGCCATGAAGCGCGGGATCAGGTCGGCGGGATGCTGCCCGTCGGAGTCCATCGTGAGCGCGTGCGTGAAGCCCTGGGCCGCGGCGGCCTCGATGCCCGCGAGCACCGCGCCGCCCTTGCCGCGATTGGCGGGCAGCACGATCACGCGCAGGCCCTCGTCCTGCGCGGCCATCGCCTGCAGACGTTCGGCGCTGCCGTCAGTGCTGCCGTCGACGACCACCCACACGGGGTTCCAGTGCGCACGCGCGGCGCGCACCGTCTCATCGACCTTCATGCCGGGGTTGTAGCTCGGAATCAGGACGAGATGCGTCGCGCTGGCGCGCGGCGGGGTGGAAGTAACGTCGGCTTGCATGGAACGGGAACGGAATGGTTGGGACGGCGCCGGATCAGGCGAGGCCGCCGTTGATCGACAGCACCTGGCCGGTCACGTAGGCGGCGGCGTCGGAGACCAGATAGGCGACCATCGCCGCCACCTCCTCCGGCTTGCCGGCGCGCTGCGCGGGCACGATCTGCTTGAGGCGCTCGGCGGGAAACGCGCGCTCGGCCATCGGCGACTCGATCACGCCCGGCGCGATCGCATTCACGGTGATGCCGCGCGACGCCACTTCGAGCGACAGCGCCTTGGTCGCGCCGATCAGCCCGGCCTTGGCCGCCGAATAGTTGACCTGGCCGCGATTGCCCATCACGCCCGCGAGCGACGCGACGTTCACGATGCGCCCGCGGCGCGTGCGGATCATCGGCAGCAGAAGCGGCTGCGTGACGTTGAAGAAACCGTTGAGCGACACGTCGATCACGCTGCGCCACTGCTGGCGCGACATGCCGGCCATCGGCGCGTCGGCGGTGATGCCCGCGTTGTTGACGAGGATCTGCACCGGGCCGCCGTTGGCGTCGTCGATCAGCGGGGCGAGCGCGGCTTCGGTGGCGTCGGCGTCGGTGACGTCGAACGCGATCGCGCGCGCCTGACCGCCCGCCGCGACGATGCGCTGCGCCACGGCCTCGGCCTGCGCGAGCTGACGGTTCGCGTGCACCCAGACTTCATGCCCCGCCGCGGCCAGGGCGTCGCAGATCGCCTGGCCGATCACTCCGCTGCCGCCGGTCACGAGTGCGCGCATCGGCTCTCTCCTGTCGTTCGTCGGTCGCGTGGCGCGTGCGATCAGCGCACGCGATGCGCGTCGACGTAGGCGGCCAGCGCGCCGAGCGTCGCGAAGATCTTTTCATTGTCCGGGTTGTCCGAGCGCAGCTCGAAACCGTACTTCTTCGAGATCAGCAGCGCGATTTCGAGGATGTCGATGGAGTCGAGCCCGAAGCCCTCGCCATAGAGCGGGGTTTCGGCCGTGACGTCGTCGAGCGAGACGTCTTCGAGATTCAGTTCGCCGACGATGAGCGCGGCCAGTTCATGTTCGAGAGCGTTCATAGGCGTGCGTGTCGTGTCGCGGTCGTACCGCGGTTGCGTCCCATCGGGGGCCGCGCCGGACGGGACATCGCCCGCGCCGCCGCTTGCCGCGCAGGCGCGTTCACCCCGCTCTGCCTGCCCGATTTAGGGATCGTTTGGTAAAAGTTACGCGGATTCTAGACGATGGGTATCGGGGCGTATACGGTGTCGCCCGCCGAAAGGTTACAGACGTTCCGAACCGTCTCGCCCGCAATTTTGGGACACGACCGCCGCAGACGCTTGCACGGCATCGGGCGCGCCCCGTTCGGAGCGGGGTCGCGGCTTGCACAGAGGCATACAAACGGTTACAAACCTGCCGGTGCCTTGTCGGACGGCGCTGCACCGCCACCCTAAAATACGGCTGCCGCCCGCTTTCAGGCTTTTTGCGGCCCCTTTTTGTCATATCCATGCCGGCTGTCGACATGGAAAATAGCGCCGCCGAAGCCGCCGCCCACTACCATTTGAAGATAAGGAACCCGATGTCACGCCGCACCGCCGCGCCAGCCGCGCCCTCGCCGGACCGTCGTCCGGACAGCGCCCGCTCCCCGAGGGAAGCGGCGCTGGGCGTCGTGCGCGCGGGTCTGGCTGTGGCGGGCGTGATCGCGTACCAGTTGCTCGCGCATCGGGCGGTGGCCACGCCCGGCGAGGAAGGTCTCGGTCTCGCGAT